>NZ_JBAKHR010000018.1:0-171994 GCF_036902955.1 Micromonospora sp. CPCC 205558 | reverse complement strand
GTGGCGCGGGGCGCGTGGCGCGTGGCGCGTGGCGCGGGGCGCGTGGCGCGTGGCGCGGGGCGCGTGGCGCGTGGCGCGGGGCGCGAGGCGCCGTCGTCGGCGCGCTGGCGAACAGTTCCGCGCGGGGTCAGGGGCCCAGGTCGATGACGGAGAAGAGGGCGCCCTGGGGGTCGCGGAGGGCTGCGAAGCGGCCCGCCGGAATGTCGCGGGGCGGGACCAGGATCGTTCCGCCCAGCTCGGAGGCGCGGGCCGCGGCGGCGTCCGCGTCGGCCACCGCGAAGTACACCGTCCAGTAGGCGGGCAGGTCGGCCGGGAAGTCGTCGGCCAACGGCGGCATCATCCCCGCGACGATCTGTGTCCCGAGCCGCCACCCGGTGTACGTCATCGCGCCCACCGCCTGGTCGTCGGGCTGCCAACCGAACACCAGCTCGTAGAAGACCTTCGCGCCCTCGGGATCGGGGGTGACCAGCTCGTTCCAGCTCATCGCGCCCGGCACGTTGAACACCTCGGCACCGGCCATGGCCAGCGGCTGCCAGACGCTGAAGGTGGCGCCGGCCGGGTCGGCGAAGACCGCCATCCAGCCCCGGTCGAAGACCTCGAACGGTGGTACGACGACCTGCCCGCCAGCCCGTTCGACCCGGCCGGCGACCAGCTGAGCGTCGTCGGTGGCGAGGTACGTCGACCAGATCGGGACCTGGTCCGGGATTGCCGGCGGGCCGGCGCCGGCCACCGGCTTACCGTCGAGCAGAAAGACCGTGTAGCCGCCCGCCTCGGGCTCCGGGGTGACCTGGCCGGTCCAACCGAACAGCTCCGGGTAGAAGCGCCGGGCGTCGGTCAGGTCCGGGGTGGCCAGGTCGGCCCAGCAGGGCGTGCCCGGCGGGACGGTGCTCACGTCAAGACCCCTCTCGGCCGGGGCGGCCACGGCGGCCCCCCTGCCGGAATCCTGGCACCGTCCCGCGCCAGCCCGGGGCGGAAACGGACGAATCGTCAGCTGAACCGGCGACCCTCGTCCCGTCGGTACGCCCAGCCGGCGAGCGCGGCGAGCAGCACCACCCAGACACCGAGCATGATCAGCGCCAGCGGCTCCACGTCGTAGTCGCCCACCGCCCCCCACATCAGTTCGGCCGCGCCCCGGGTGGGCAGGTACGGCGCGATCGTCTCGATGAACCCGGGCGCGTCGCCCGGCGCGGAGAGCAGACCGCCGCCGAACGCCAGTGGCAGGAAGACCACCTGCGCCACCACGATCGCCGCCTTGCTCGGCAGCGAGTAGCCGATGGTGAGCCCCATCAGCGTGAACGGCACCGAGATCACGGCCACGGTGCCGAGCGCCAGCAGGAACGCCACGGGGGTGACCTGGGCCGCGGTCAGCGTCGCACCGATCACCACGACCGGGATCAACGAAAGGTAGGTCAGCGCCAGACCGGCCAGCACCCGGCCTGCGAACCGCGGTGCCGGCCCGGCCGGCAGGGTCCGGGTGTACGGGCTCCAGGGCTGGTCGCGGTCCTCGGCGACACCCACGCCGTACTGGAAGATGTTGGCGCTCATCACCGAGAAGGTGACCATCGACGCGGTGGCGTAGGTGGCACCGACCGGATCGTCACCGGCGAAGGGCACCACGAAGAAGATCATGGCGGCGGCCGGGAAGAAGGCGCTGCCGAAGACGGCCACCGGGATCCGGATGATCTCCAGAAGTTGGTAGCGGGCGTGGACCAGGGCGAGCTGCACTGTCGCCTCCTCAGACGGTGGTGGGTCGGCCGCCGGTAGCGGCGGTGCTGGTTCGGCCGCCGGTAGCGGCGGTGCTGGTTCGGCCGCCGGTAGCGGCGGCGGTGGGTCGGCCGGTGCCGGTGGGCGCGTCCCCGGTGGCCGCGTCTCCGCTGGTGATGGCGAGGAACGCCTCCTCCAGCGACGTCGGCCGTACCTCCAGGTCGGTGAACGGAGTCCCTGCCGTGACCAGCGCGCGGACCAGCTCGTCGGCGTCGGTGGTGAGCAGGTGCAGCCGACCGTCGACCCGTTCGGTGCGAACCACCCCGGGCAGGTCGGGCAGGTCGTCGGCGACCAGGCTGACCCGGCGTACGCCCACGATGCCGCGCACCGCGTCCACGGTGTCGTCGGCGAGCACCCGGCCCTCCCCGATGACCACCACCCGGTGGGCCAGTGCCTCCACCTCCTCCAGGTAGTGGCTGCTCAACAGAACGGTGCCGCCGTCCTCGTGGAAGGCCCGGATCGCGTCCCACAGGGTGTGCCGGGCGGTGACGTCCAGGCCCGTGGTCGGCTCGTCGAGCAGCACCAGCCGGGGCCGGCCGACGAACGCCAGCGCCACCGCCAACCGGCGTCGCTGCCCGCCGGAGAGCCCACCGGTCTGCCGTCGGGCGAGGTCGGCGAGGCCGAAGCGGTCGAGCAGCTCGGCCCGGGGCACCGGGTCGGGGTAGTGCGCGGAGACGAAGTCGACGACCTCGCCGACACGCAGCGTCCCGGGCAGGCCGGTCTCCTGCGGAGTGACCCCGATCTGTCGCCGGCTCGCCGGATCGCGGGGGTCGCCACCGAACAGCTCGACCCGCCCCGAGCTGGGACGGCGCAGACCCACCAGCAGGTTCATCAGGGTGCTCTTGCCGGCGCCGTTCGGCCCGAGCAGGCCAACCAGCTCACCGGCCCGGACTTCCAGGTCGACGCGGTCGAGGGCGAGGACGTCGCCGTACCGGCGGCTGGCCTGGTCGGCGCGGGCGAGGATCATGACTGCTCCTTCACGAGGTGGGGTCGAGCAGGGCGCGGATCGCTTCGGTGTACTCCTCGAACGCCAGCCGGCCGCGCTGGCTGAGCCGGACCAGGGTCGCCGGGGTGCGTCCACGGTGGGTCTTGCTGATCTCGACGTAACCGGCGTCCTCAAGCTTGCGCAGATGCACCGAAAGGTTGCCGGCGGTCATCGCGAGCAGCTCCTGCAAGCGGGGGAACGCGATCTTGTCGCCCACGTTGAGTGCGGAGAGGCTGGCCACCACCCGCAGTCGGGCCTGGGCATGGATGACCGGATCCAGCTCGGTCACGGCTGCTGCCGCTGCCGCTGTCGCCGCCGGGCAATCGCGCCGGCCACCAGTATTCCGCCGCCGCCGGCCACCGCCACGATGAGCGGGTGCCAGCCCGGCCCGGCGAACGCCCCGACCAGGTTGATCACGCTGATCCAGACGCCCAGTCGGAACAGGTCCCGATCCAGCCAGACCGCCCCGCCGGCCATGTGCAGCGCGCCGGTCAACCCGACTGCGGTCGCCGACCAGAGCAGCGCGGCCAGGTCGGGCGGCAGATGTTCGGCGATCCGCCCCAGCCCCGCGTAGACGCTCAACGAACCGAGCGCCCAGGCGTACCCGTACCACTTTCCACGCCGGGCGGAGTCGCCGGTCACCTGGCCGTAGGCCCGCACGCTGACCACCGCCTGAATCGCTCCGGCGGCCACGAGCAGTATGAAGAGGACGGTCGGCGGCAGCCAGCCCGGCAGCCGGACCAGCGCCTGCTCACCCGGGGTGAACTGGAGGAAGAAGAGCCCGAAGCCGACCAGCCAGGCGACACCCCACGGCCAGTAGAGCAGACGGGCGTCGGGATCGAGCCGGCGTGCCGTCGCCGACCGCTGATCCTGGATCAGCCGGAGCGCGGCCGCTGCGTCGGTGGGTGGGGAATCATCATCGAGGTCCACGCAAACTACTTTACGGAACAAAGTCAAGGCGGGTGACCCCGTCATCACCGGCGGGGCCCCGATCACGGCGAGCGGTGCCTATGGTGGGGAGTCGTCGCGACTGACTGATCCGTCGCACAGGCCACAGGGGAGGGTCCGTGTTCACCACCGCCGCCAACCGGGCGCGGGAGGCCGCCGCAGCCCGGGCCCGCGAGTTGGCCGGTGCGGTCGTCGACGAGCCGGGCACCGGTCCGCGCCGGCCCGCCGACAACCGTTGATGATCGACGGAAGTCAGGCACGGTACGTCGACGGGCTCACCCGACTGCTACCGGCCGACGATCGGGTACGCGCGGTGGCCCAGGTCCGAGCGGGTGGAGGGCTGACCCCGGCACCGCCCTCCCAATCGTCCGCGCCACCCGCCGCAGGCCGGCCGAGCTTGCTCGGTGTCCTGCTCAACGTGCTGTCACCGAACATCACCTTCGGTCGGGCGGACGACGCGGTCGACTGGCTCTTCTTCGGCGTCGGAGGTCGCGGCGCACCAGACTCCCGGGCATCCGTACTGCACCATGCCCTGACCGGGGCGGCGAAAGGCCTCGGCCTCCGGTACCTCGTGCTGGGTGTCACCGACCAGCGGCTGCTGCTCGGCGCGACCGCACCCGTCGGCCTGCTCTCCAGCTCGGCCGCGGACGAACGGGCGCAGGCCGACATCGAACTGCTCGGGGCGGTGCCGCGCACCTCCGTCACCGCCCGGTTCGGCAGGTACCGGCTGAACTGGAAGCGGCTGCGGATCGACTTCGCCGACGGGTCGTGGCTGTCGTTCCACGTGCCGCTGGCCGACTCCGGCCGCCCGCTACGGGAGGTCGCGGCGGCCCTGTCAGCCGTCTGACCCGCCGACGAGCGGGGCGGGCAGCGGCGCAACGTGCAGCACCGCCAGCCGGGACACCGCCCGGGTGAGCACCACGTACAGCCGGTGCAACCCGCGCGGCTCGGCCGCGACGATCGCCGCAGGCTCGACCACCACCACATGGTCGTACTCAAGGCCCTTGACCAGCGTCGCCGGCACCACGGTGACCCGCTCCGCGGCCGCCACGTCGTCGGCGGTCGCGGTCTCGACGCCGGCCTCGGCCAGCGCCGCGCGCAGGCCGTCGACCGCATCGTCGGCGGCGATCACACCGACCGAGCCGTCGTGCGCGAGCGCCGACCGCACCTCGGCCACCGTCGCCGAGGTCAGGTCGGTCACCGTACGCACATCCAGGCCGCCGTCGCGGCGCAGAGACTCGGCCGGCGGTACGTCCACCGCGAGCGCCGGGAGCAGCCGGTTCGCGAATGCGACGACCGCGGCGGGCACCCGGAAACCGACAGTCAACGGAACCACCACCGCGTCCGGCTTGCCCAGATGGGCGAGGGACTCCTTCCAGTCTCTCGCCGCCCACGGCGCGGTGCCCTGGGCGAGGTCACCCAGGAGCGTGACCGAGCCGTGCTCGCTGCGCCGAGCGATGGCCCGGCAGTGCATCGGGGAGAGGTCCTGCGCCTCGTCCACCACCACGTGCCCGAACCCGGAGAGCCGTTCCAGCAGCCCGGTCGCCTCGTCGATCAACACCGCGTCGGCGGCGGTCCAGCGGGTCGCCTTCGGCGTACGGGCCGGCTTCGCCCAGACGAGCTGCGCCTGCTCGTCGTCACTGAGCAGCCCGTCCGCGGCGGCGGCGAGCCGGCCCGGATCGGAGAACAGGCCGTGCACCAGCCCTTCCGGGGTGAGCGCCGGCCAGACCGCGTCCAGGAAGTCGAGCACCGGCCGGCAGCGGCTCATCCGACGCAGCCAGGCATCGCTTGGCGACTCCGCACGCCGCGCCTCGGACTGCCGTTGCAGCAGGCTTACCACCCGCGCCTGAACGCGTTCCCGACCCGTGCCGTACGGCAGCCCCTCCCGGCGGGTCTCCTCGACGATCCGGTGCAACGGCTCCAGCCCGATCCGCCAACGGAACGACCCGTCCGACACGGTGATCGACTCGGTCGGGGTGCCGATCTGTGCCTGCACCGCGCGCCGCAGCACGCTCGCCATCCGTACGTCGTGTTTGAGTGCGGCCACCGCCGGCGCGTCGACCGCCCGGACCGGCACCCGGGAGATCAATTCCTCCACCGTCGCCTGCTCGACCTCGACCTCACCGAGCGCCGGCAGCACCGCCGCGATGTACGACAGGAACGCCCGGTTCGGCCCGACGATCAGCACACCCGCCCGCCGCAACCGCTCCCGGTGCAGATAGAGCAGGTACGCCGCCCGGTGCAGGCCCACCGCCGTCTTCCCGGTACCCGGTGCACCCTGCACACAGATCGAGTCGGCGAGATCGGCCCGGACCAGCTCGTCCTGCTCCGGCTGGATCGTGGCGACGATGTCCCGCATCGGCCCGACGCGCGGACGCTCGATCTCGGCGGTGAGGATCCGACTGGTCGTACCCAGCTCTTCGCCCCGATCCAGCCGCTCATCCTCGAAGCTGGTCAGCACACCGTTGCTGAACCCGAACCGCCGCCGGACCGCCACCCCCTGCGGATCCCGCACACTGGCCCGGTAGAACGAGCGGGAGACCGGTGCCCGCCAGTCCAGCACCAGCGGCTCACCACGCTCGTCGGTGACGTGCCGCCGCCCCACGTGATACCGCCGCCCGTGATGATCACCGCTGACGTCGGGTGCGGTCAGGTCGCTCGTGGTCCCGCTGGCTGTGGGCCTGTCGCTGGTGGTGCTGCTGTTTGTGGTGCTGCTGTTTGTGGTGACGCTGCTCGTGGTGGTGCTGCTCGTGGTGGTGCTGGTGGTGGTGCTGCTTTCGGTGGTGCCGTTGTCCGGGGTGCCGGCGAAGTCGAGGCGGCCGAAGAAGAGCGGTGTGGTCGGGTCGTCGGCCAGCTCGGCGACCCGGCGGGCCAGGGTGCGGCCGAGTGTCTCGGCCGCGTACGCGTCGCCGGCCACCTGGTCACCGGTGGCGAAGAGAGACTCGGCCCTCGCCCGCATCCGAGCCAACGCCGCCCGCGAGGTGGTGAGGTGTGCGCGTTCGCCGGCCAGGTCCGCATCGAGGCCGCTGTCGGTGTCGGTGCTGAGGTGGGTGTCGAGGTCAAGTGCGGGCATGCTGACGTCCCATCGTTCACATCTGCTGCGCGCTCGCGTGTCCGGGGGCGGATGGCCGGCCGCCCGGCGCGAAGACGCCCGTTCCGGTGCAGCTCACCTCGGCCGTCAAGCGGCCTGCAACCCTACGCTCCCCAACCCGGCGCAGCCAGCGAATTACCGACACGACCACCCATCCGAGCTGGCGTGTTGCCCGGTCGAGAGCCCACCGAAGTGACCTGTTGCCAGGTGGCGCGGCACCTTCGATACCGCGCCCGCCCCACCCTGCACCGTGATCGACTCGATTTTCAGGAAGTCGCGGTGTATCGGCGGGCACGACGCCCCGCTTTACAGAAAGTCGAGTCGATCACCGCGCGACGCGACTTGGGTAGCGGGGTTTCGAGTGGGGCTTTCGGCCGCAGGGGAGTGCGGCCGCGGGCGGCGTGGGTGTGGTCGGCGGCATCAGCAGCGACGGTGGTAGAGGTTGCGACGTGGGGTGCGCGTCGGGTCGAGCCAGCTTGGCGGGAGGAAGTCAGGTCGACCGTCCGCCGCGAGACGAACCGTCCAGTCGCCACGGTGGATGAACCGGTGGTGGTAGCCGCAGAGCAGCACCGCATTGCTCAGCGCCGTCACCCCACCGTCGGCCCAGTGTCGGATGTGGTGGCCGTCGCACCATCTCGGCGGTCGGTCACAACCAGGAAAGGCGCAACCGCCATCCCGCAGAACCAGCGCGCGCCGCAACGGGCCGGTGAAGAGCCGGCGCTGGCGGCCGACGTCCAGGACCTGGCTGTTGCCGCCCAGCACAGCCGGCAGCACAGCAGCGTCGCAGGCCAGGCGGCGGATCGCACCGGGCGTGAGGCGCACACCGGTTTCCAGGGTTCCGGCGCGTACGCCGTTGACCAACTCGTCCAGCGACACGGTCACCACCAGCTGAGGACGGTCGCCGCCGTTGTCGGGCAGCTGCCCGGTGCGTAGCGCCAGTCGACAGATCTCGCCCAATGCGTCGGCGCGGCGCTGACCAGGACTGCGGTCATCGTGCTCACCTGCTGGAGCGCAGAGCGGATCGATCGCCTCGCGCAGCAGGCTCGCGGTTTCGGTGTCGAGGTTGCCGCTGAGGCGTACCTGCCCGTTGTGCTGCTCGGAGAGCGTGACGTGCCGGCGGGCCTCGGCCCGCTCGGCGGCCCGCTCCAGAGCCTTCAACTCGGCCTGGTCGGCCAGGTCCGGGGCGACGTGCGCGAGGACCCGCTCGCCGAGCTTGCTCAGGCTTGTCGGATCGAAACGCTCGGCCCAGGCGATCAACAGTTGGGTGGCCTTGTCGGCCACCTCGGGGCCGGCCTCCACCGGCAGGGCAGCGATTGTCTCGGCCACAACCCGACCTTGCTCGACGGTGATGGCACCGCTGAGCAGCGCGTCGCGCACCGCTGGTGGGGCGGCGTCGATGATGGCAGCGAGCTGGACCAACTGGCGTGCGCTGCGACCCGAGAGCCGGAGCCGCTCCCGCAGCCAGACTGCGGTGGACGAGGCGCCCTGGGCGACCGCCAGGCCGCGACCGTCCAACTCGCGGACCAGCCCGAGCTGAATGGCGGCCAACCGCTGTGCCAGTAGCTGAGTCGTGTCGAGGGAAGCGAGCAACTCGTCGTCGGAAAGCCCCCAGAGCGCGGTCCCGGCGCACTCGTCAACCGCACCGCCCACCTGCGCCAACGCCTCCAACATGGAACCAGAATAGAACTGGTGTACGACACTTTGGAGTCGTCCTGATCAATGAGCGGAACGACATTTCGTCGATCACCGTGAGCTGCCCGCTGCCCGCTGCCCGTTGCCCCCTGCTCGCTTGCCGTGCCGGCTTGCGCGTCCGCCAAAGCCCTCCGCCAAGCCGTGCCGCCGCGCCACATCGCCACGTCGCCGCGAGGCTGCGCCACGTCGCCGCGAGGCTGCGCCGCGAGGCTGCGCCGCGAGGCTGCGCCGCGAGGCTGCGCCGCGAGGCCGCGCCGCTGAGACGCCCAACCACGCTCGCCATTTAGGCCACGCCGCCAAGCCTCGTGCCCACCGTCGAATCCGCCTGTTCGCTGCCGCAGGTAGAGCGTGGCCGACGCGCGGTGGTCTGAGCGGGACGCGGGGGTGATGGCAGGTTGGGGTACCTGCCGGGATCATGGGCTTATGACCGAGGCCCGCTCCGATTCGCGCCGGATGACGATCAGCGACCCCCAGGTGATGCGGGCGATGGCCCATCCGGCCCGGATCGCGATCATGGAGTACTTGAGCAGTCGCGAGAGTGGTGGGACTGCCACCGAGTGTGCCGAGATCGTTGGGCTGTCGCCGAGCGCAACCAGTTACCACCTTCGGGCGCTGGCGAAGTTCGGCCTGGTCGAGCAGGCGCCGAGCCGGGGGGACGCGCGCGAGCGGTTGTGGCGTGTGCCGAGTGTGCGTGTGCTGGTCGAGGCGGGGCGTGATGCCGGGCCTGAGGCGCGTGCAGCCGAGCAGGCGCTGGTGGAGGCGCATGCGGTCCGGGCCATGGAGCGGACCCGGGACTGGTTGCGGCGCGCCGGGGACGAGCCGGTCGAGTGGTATGACACGGCCCTGTTCACCGACACGCTGTTGCTGCTCACCGCCGACGAGTTGGCCGAGTTGAACGAGGCGGTGCTGGCGCTGCTCCGGCCCTATCACCCGCGGCGGCGGCAGGGTGACCCGCCGTCGGGGGCGCGCACGGTCGCGGTGCAGTACCGGACGGTGCCGCTGGCATAGCCAGGCTTGCATGAATCAGTTGTGAAGGATTATTTTCGAAGTATGTCCTTCACAACTGACGAGTCGCGCTGGCCGGACGTCTGGATCGCCGCCGCCGCTCGCGGCACCACGATCTGCGGCGACTTCCTCGCCGCAACCGCGCTGGCGCTGGCGCTACAGGGTGCCGGTGCCGGTGGGCTGGCCGTGTCGGGGCTGCTACTGGCCGCCACCCTGCCCCTGGTGGTACTCGCCCCACTCGCGGGCCGACTCGCCGACCGGACGGACAGCCGTACCCTGCTGGTGACCATCGGGTTCGGGCAGGCCGCAATCTGCGCGCTCCTCGCCGTCGTCGAGCAACCGGTCCTGGTGGTCGGGCTCGTCGCCCTGCTGGCCTGCGGGCTCGCGGTGACCCAACCCTGCCTCGCCGCGCTGCTGCCGGCCATGGTGCGCCCGGCCGATCTGCCGCGAGCCAGCGCGATCAGTCAGACCGCCGTCTCGCTCGGTGCGCTCGGCGGCCCGGTGCTGGCCGGCCTGCTGGTGGGACAGTTCGGCACCCGCGTACCGCTGCTTCTCGATGCCGTGACCTACCTGGCGCTTGTGGTCGCGGGCCTGCTGCTGCGGACCCGTCGCGGCGGCCGGCGGCCCGCCACCGCCGGCCAGGCTGCCGTGAGCAGCGAGGCCGCCGTCAGCGAGGCCGCCGTGAGCAGCGAGGCCGCCGTGAGCAGCGAGGCCGCCGCCGGCCCGGCCGTCTCGGGCGGCGTGGCAACCCCCGGGGGTACGGAGATCAGCTGGCGGCTGCGCCGCGATCCGTTGATGCTCGTCATGGTGGTGAGCACCGCCGTGGTGATCGCGGCGATCGGCGGCATCAACGTGATCGAGGTCTTCTTCATCCGGGAGACGTTGGAGGGCTCGGCGACCACGTACGGCCTGGTCAGCGCCGCATGGATGGCCGGCATGCTGCCGGGGACCTGGCTCGCCGTACGACTTGCCCGGCGGCTCGACGACGACGGCGCGTTGGTACGGGGGGTGCTGGCCACCCTGGCCGTGTGCAGCCTGATGGTGTTGCTGGCGGCGACGGTGCCGGCGGCAGGTGTGCTGGTGCCGCTCTGGCTGGTGGGTGGTGCGGCCAACGGTGGCGATAACGTCTTCGCCAACCTGCTCACCGCTCGGCGGGTACCAGAGGCGATGCGCGCCCGGGCGTACGCCAGCTACGGCGCGGCGGTGCAGGGTGGCTCGATGGCGGGCTTCCTGATCGGCGGGGCGTTGCTCGCGGTCGTTCCGCCTCGGCCGCTGATCGCCGGTGCCGGTGTGGTCGGGCTGCTGGTGGTGCTGGCCTTCGTGCCGGTCTTAGCCGGGGCGGCACGACGGTCGTCAAGTGCGGGCTTGGCCACTCCGGGCCGGCCCGCCGAGCCGGAGCCGGCAGCCGGGGATACGGTCGGGCCATGGCTGAGCGCATCGCACGCCCGCGGGTCGGGCACATCCAGTTCCTGAACTGCCTGCCGATCTACTGGGGTCTGATGCGCTCCGGTGCCCTGCTCGACGTGGACCTGCACAAGGACTCGCCGGACCGGTTGAGCGCGGCGCTGGTCGCCGGCGACCTCGACATCGGCCCGATCACGCTGTTGGAGTATCTGAAGCACGCCGACGAGCTGCTGCTCCTGCCGGACCTGGCGGTGGGCAGCGACGGGCCGGTGCTCTCGGTCAACATGGTCTCCACCCGTCCCCTCGGCGAGTTGGATGGCGCCCGGGTGGCGCTCGGCTCGACCTCGCGGACCGGGGTGATGACGGCTCAGCTGCTGCTCGCCGAGCAGTACGGCGTGCGGCCCGAATACTTCCGCTGCCCGCCGGATCTGACCCAGATGCTGCTGGAGGCTGACGCCGCCGTGCTGATCGGGGACGTGGCACTGCGGGCCTACTACGAGGCTCCGCAGAAGGGCCTCACGGTCACCGACCTCGGGCAGGCGTGGCGGGAGTGGACCGGGCTGCCGATGGTCTTTGCCGTCTGGGCGGTCCGCCGCGACTTCGCCGCCGCCCACCCGGGCCTGGTGAAGGAGGTGCACGAGGCCTTCCTGCGCTCGCGGGACCTCTGCCTGGCGGAGCTGGACCAGGTCGCCGAGGCGGCGGCGCGTTGGGAGACGTTCGACGCGGAGACGCTTGCCACGTACTTCCGGACCCTCGACTTCTCCCTCGGCGACCGGCAGGTCGCCGGGCTGCGCGAGTGGGCCCGACGGGCCGCCGCCATCGGCGAGGCCCCGGCGCTGCCGGACGGCGGTCCCGAGTTCTTCGCCGGCTGACCCCGCTCGCCCCGAGGCCGCGCGCGGGCCGGGGTCAGCGGCGCCGGGCCGGCGGAGCCCGGGGTCAGCGCGCCGGGCCGTGTCACGGCCCCGGGCCAGAACCTCGGGCCCAGAACCCCAGGACCCCGGGTGGCTCAGGTGCCGGTGCGGAGCAGCGCCTCGGTGATCTTCTCGCAGTTCTTCATGCCGTAGTCGTAGCCCATGTTGATCGGGTACTTGACCATCACGCCCATCGTCCAGGTGTCGCCGATGGCCAGGCAGTTGATGTGCATCTCCTGCTCCCTGGTCCGGTCGATCCACCCGTTCTTGATGGCGATCTTCTTCTGCTCGGCGGCCGGGAAGGCCTTGCGGATACCGAAGTCGCCGGCACCGCGAACCAGCTTCATCTCGTTGAGCAGCCACTTGGTCCACTTCGGCCCGGCGGCCGTGCCGGTGGCGATGCAGTTGGCCATCCGGGCGGTGTCCCGGGGTGAGAGTGCCGTCCGGCTCCAGCCCTTGTCGGGGGCGACGCTGCTGTCGGTCAGCTCGCACATGGAGATCAGCCGCTTGATCGAGGCGTCCCGGCCGACCAGGTTGTAGAACTGCTCGGCCCGGGTGTTGTCGCTGTCCCGGATGATCCGGGTCGCGTCGGCGAGCTTCGCGTCGCTCGGGGTCTGGCCGGCGTCGGCCGCGCGACGCAGGTAGTCCGCGACGATCCAGGCTTTGATCATCGAGGCGGTGGTGCTGGTCTCGTCCATGTTCTTCGAACCGATGATCTTTCCGGTTCGACGGTCCAGGACGCTCCAGGAGTACCAGCCCTCGATGTCGAGGCTGAGGTCCTTGGCCACGAAGGGCAGCGGCTCCAGCGACGGGCTGGGGCTCGGTGACGGCGAGGACGACTGGCGGGATCTGCGGTCGGTGCCGGAGCCGGTGGGGCGGTCGTTCGTGCTGGAGCCGGCGTCGCCCCACTTGGCGGCGGCGGATGACTCGAACGGCGACCCGGGCAGCAGCCGCAGCGACACCAGCACCAAGCCGATCAGGATGACCGCGACGGCGATCAGCCGAATCGGAGAAGCCTCGCCGCCGCGATCCACCCGACGGTTGCCGGCCATCAGAGCTTCCCGACCGGCTGCTGCGGCACCTTGAGCGCGGCGCCCGGCTGCGGGGTGACCAGTTGGGTGGCGACACTGGCGCAGACCTTCGCGCCGTAGTCCAGACCGGTCCTGATCGGGTAGCGCAGCATCACCGCGAGGCTCCACTTGCTGGTGACGGCGAGGCAGTTGACGTGCCAGTTGCCGTCGCCGTAGATCGGGGTCCAGCCGTTCTTGATGCTGACCGGCCCCTGCGAGGTGATCGACTTCGGTAGACCGTCGATGATCCCCCAGCGGCCACCGCCGTACGAGGCCTTCTGGTCCTTGGCGGCGGTGGTGCCTCTGACCTTGCTCATCTGCTCCAGCACCCACTTGGTCCACTTCGGCCCGGCGGCCTTACCGTCGGCGATGCAGTCGCCGACCCGGACCGCGTCCCGGGGGGACATTCGGGTGTAGCTCCAGAAGCCGGTGTACGGCTTCGTGTTGCCGCGCTTGGTGTCGGTCAGCCCGCAGATCTTGATCGCCCGCTGGATCACCGCGTCGGGAACGCTGCTCGACGAGGCCTTGTAGGAGCCACCCGCAGCGGCGTGAACCTTGTTGGCCGCGGTGTCGTTGCTGTCGATGATGGCGAGTCGAGCGGCCTCCTTCATCGCTGCGGGCGGCTCCTTGTCGCCGAGCTGTCGCAGGTAGTCGGAGACGATCCACGCCTTGATCATCGACTCGGTGGAGCTGGTCGCGGTCATGTTCGACGACCCGGAGATCTTGCCCGACTTGCGATCAAGCAGGGCCCACGAGAAGAACTCACCCTTGAAGCTCACCGACACCGGGCCCGCCGCCAGGGTGGGCGGCGGTGGTGGGGTGGGTGCGGGCGCGGCGACGCTCGACGTGCCGCCTCCGCCGCCTCCGCTGTCGTCACTGGCGAGTCGGGCGTACGCGGTGGGGACCAGCAGGACGCCGCCGAGCACGACTGCCGTGATGGCGAGCACCAGGGTCACGCGAGATCGCATGAGTGGGTGAACTCCAGGTGTCAGGGCCGGGGGGACCGGCTTGTCATCGGGACGAATCGGTGCAATCGCCGAGGCCGGGGGAGGTGGCCTCTGTGGAGATGTCGATGTACGGCAGCCGATCGGTTGTCCGGCAGAAGTCTACGTCCGGACCGGGCGGACGCCAGGGTTCGACACTAGGCAACCTGCGATAAAGGCGAGTTATGGGGCCGGTATGAGGTTTTTGAAGGGTTTCATCTTTGTTCCGTGGTCCAAGTCACGGCGATTTGCCAAGGCTCAGATAGCACAAAGCAGTCATTCGACTACGCATGGGATCCTCGGATTTCTGTTACACCCCCTGGTGCAACGAGGCGCAAGCTGTAACACTTAGCGTCATGTATGGCAACGACTTCTCCGCCCCGGACGGCACCCCGGACGAGGTGCCCGGCGGCCTGCTGGGCGAGGTCGAGGCCGCCGAGGCCGAGCTGCGGGCAGCGGCGGCGCGCGGGCGGCGTGGCGGGCCCGCGCCCGACGAGGACCTGGCGGCGTACTTCGCCGACGTGGTCGACGCCGAACAGAAGATCGAGCCCCGCGACTGGATGCCCGACGCGTACCGGCGGACGCTGATCCGGCAGATCGCCCAGCACGCCCACTCCGAGATAATCGGCATGCAGCCGGAAGGTAACTGGATCAGTCGGGCGCCGTCGCTCAAGCGCAAGGCGATCCTGCTGGCCAAGGTGCAGGACGAGGCGGGTCACGGCCTCTACCTCTACGCAGCCGCCGAGACCCTCGGCATCAGCCGCGACGAGCTGGTCCAGTTGCTGCTCGACGGCCGCCAGAAGTACAGCTCGATCTTCAACTACCCCACCCTCAGCTGGGCCGACGTGGGTGCCATCGGGTGGCTGGTGGACGGCGCGGCGATCGTCAACCAGGTGCCGCTCTGCCGCTGCTCCTACGGGCCGTACGCCCGAGCGATGATCCGGGTCTGCAAGGAGGAGTCGTTCCACCAGCGGCAGGGCTACGAGATCCTGCACACCCTGGCGCACGGCACCTCCGAGCAGCACGCGATGGCCCAGGAAGCGGTGGACCGATGGTGGTACCCGTCGCTGGCCATGTTCGGCCCACCGGACGGCGACTCCACCCACTCCGCCCAGTCGATGGCCTGGAAGATCAAGCGCTTCTCGAACGACGACCTGCGCCAGCGCTTCGTCGACATGTGCGTCCAGCAGGCCGAGATCCTCGGGGTGCGCATCCCCGACGCAGGCCTGCGCTGGAACGACGAGCGGCAGGCGTACGACTACACCCAGCCGGACTACGACGAGCTGAGGCGGGTGATCTCCGGCAACGGGCCGTGCAACCGGGAGCGGATGGCCCACCGCCGGGCCGCGCACGCCGACGGCACATGGGTACGCGAGGCCGCCGCGGCGTACGCCGCGAAGCGTGCGGGACAGAAGGAGACGGTGGCCGCGTGAGCGAGCGTAGCGAGCAAGCCGAGCAACCCGGCATGACGAGTCATTCGCCCTTGTGGGAGGTCTTCGTGCGGGCCCGGCGCGGGCTGTCGCACACCCACGTCGGCAGCCTGCACGCCCCCGACGCCGAGCTTGCCCTGCGCAACGCCCGTGACCTCTACACCCGCCGCCAGGAGGGCGTGTCGATCTGGGTGGTGCCGGCCGGCGCGATCACCGCGTCCAGCCCGGACGAGAAGGACGCCTTCTTCGACCCGGCCGCCGACAAGGTCTACCGCCACCCCACCTTCTACGAGGTGCCGGACGGGGTGGCCCACCTGTGAGCGAGCGCAGCGAGCGAACCAGCCAGCTCAGCAGCGGGGCGCTTCGCGCCACCGCCGAGCAAAGCGAGGTGGTTGCGCGGAGCGAGCGCAGCGAGCGAACTAGCCAGCTCAGCAGCGGGGCGCTTCGCGCCACCGACGAGCGGAGCGAGGTGGTTGCGCGGGGCGAGCGCAGCGAGCGAACCAGCCAGCTCAGCGAGGTGACGGCATGAACGGGCCCTTCGACTTCACCCTCGCCCTCGCTGACGACGCGTTGATCGCGGCCCAGCGGCTGGCCGAGTGGACCACCCGTGCCCCGGAGATGGAAGAGGACATCGCGCTGGCCAACATCGCCCTCGACCAGCTCGGCGCGGCGCGTCTGCTGCTGTCGTACGCGGGCGAGCTGGAGGGCGCCGGGCGTGACGAGGACGCCCTGGCGTACCTGCGCGACGACCGCGAGTTCCGCAACGCGCTGGTGGTCGAGCTGCCCAACGGCGACTTCGCGGTGACGATGGCGAAGCTGTTCTTCCTGGCGGCGTACCAACTGCCGCTGTACACGGCGCTGGCCGGCTGTGCGGACGAGCGGTTGGCCGCGATCGGCGCGAAGGCGCGCAAGGAGTCGGCGTACCACCTGGACCACGGCGCGCTGTGGGTGAAGCGGCTCGGTGACGGCACCGAGGAGTCGCATCGTCGGATGCAGGCCGCCGTCGACCACGTGTGGCCGTACACCCATGAGCTGTTCGCCGCGGACCCGGCGGCGCCGGTCGACCCGGCCACCCTGCGGCCGGCGTTCGACGAGGTCGTCGGCCCGGTGCTGGCCGAGGCGACGCTCACCCAGCCGGCAGGTGCCTGGGCCCCGGCCGGCGGGCGGGCCGGCATGCACACCGAGCACCTGGGCTACCTGCTCGCGGAGATGCAGGTGCTGCACCGCGCTCACCCCGGAGCGAAGTGGTGAGAGCGCGGGAGGCCGCCGCGAGCGTGGTGGACCCGGAGATCCGGGTCATCACGATCGACGAGCTGGGCATCCTGCGGGCGGTCGAGGAGGATCCGACAACTGGCCGGGTCACTGTCACCATCACCCCGACCTACACCGGCTGCCCGGCGATGGACGTGATCCGGGCCGACATCCGTCGCGCGCTCACCGCTGCCGGCCATCCGGAGGCCGAGGTCAGGACCGTCTACAGCCCACCGTGGAGCACCGACTGGATCTCCGAGGGTGGGCGGGCCAAGCTCGCCGCCGCCGGGATCGCCCCGCCGGCCCGGGTGCCCGCCGCCGGCGTCGTGTCGCTGACGCTCGCGGTCCGCTGCCCCCAGTGCGGTTCGCCGGAGACCGAGCAGGTCAGCCGGTTCGGCTCCACCGCGTGCAAGGCACTGTGGCGGTGCCGCTCCTGCTCCGAACCCTTCGACCACCTGAAGGCGCTGTGACTGTCACCATCACCCGCCCGGTTCGCCGCCGGCCGGTCTTCCACCCGTTGTCAGTCGCCGCCGTCGACCGGCTCACCGACGACTCCGTGGCGGTGACGTTCGCCGTACCCAAGGAGTTGCGGGAAACCTTCGCGTTCCGCGCCGGCCAGCACCTCACGGTCCGTCTTCCCGGCGGAGCCGGGCCTACCAGCTCAGCTGGTGCGGACGGTGCGGACGTGCGCCGGTCGTACTCGATCTGCTCCACCCCCGACGACCTGGCCCGGCACGGTCGGTTGCGGATCGGGGTGCGGGAGATCCCCGGCGGGGCCTTCTCGGCGTTCGCCTGCGGGGCGTTGCGCGGTGGCGACATCGTCGAGGTGCTGCCGCCGCTGGGCACCTTCACCACGGCGTTCGCGCCGGACCGCACGCGGCACTACGGCGCGGTCGTCGCCGGCTCCGGCATCACCCCGGTGCTCGGGCTGGTCGCGACCGCCCTGGCCGTCGAGCCGGCCAGCACCTTCACCCTGGTGTACGGCAACCGCACGGCGAACACGGTGATGTTCGCCGAGGAGTTGGCCGACCTGAAGGACCGCTACCCGACCCGACTGCACCTGGTGCACGTCCTCTCCCGGGAACAGGGCGAGTCGCCGCTGCTCTCCGGTCGGATCGACGCCGAGCGGCTGGGCCGGATGCTGGGCACCATCGTGCCGGCCGACCTGATCGAGGAGTGGTTCCTCTGCGGCCCGTACGGCATGGTGGTCGAGGTCCGGGACGTGCTGACCGCACGCGGGCTGCCCGAGTCGGCGGTGCGCACCGAGCTGTTCCACGTCGACGCGCCGCCGGAGCCGGTGCGCCGACCCGTCGACCAGGCGGGTGCCGGGGCTGAGGTCACCATCGTGCTGGACGGCCGATCGTCGAGCTTCACGATGGGTCGCGAGGAACGGGTGCTGGACGCCGCGCTGAAGGTGCGCGGCGAGCTGCCGTACGCCTGCAAGGGTGGTGTCTGCTCGACCTGTAAGGCGAAGGTCGTCGACGGGGCGGTCACGATGGCCCGCAACTACGCGCTGGAGCCCGACGAGTTGGCCGCCGGCTACGTGTTGACCTGCCAGTCCAGCCCGACCACCGACAAGCTCACTGTCGACTACGACGCCTGACGGACGACCGGCAGCTCACGGAACGGATTGGCGCTCACCACGTCTTCAAGAAGATCGAGTAGCTCGTGGTCCAGGAAGGGCACGGCACCGTACCGGCCCCTCAGGTATCTGCCCTCCACGTCGTCGAGGCCATCGCGGACCCGGACAAGGCCGACGTCGTGACTGTTGAAGATGAGCTGTGCACCGTGCGGGTTGGTGCCCGGTTCGTGGAAGAGGCGAATCAGTTCGGTGGTGAGGAGCGGATGCAACTCGCTGCCCAGGTCGACGGCCAACAGCCGCCGGCGTCGAGTGCCCGTACTGCCAGTTGCAGGAGGTCGAACCAACTGCGGGTGCGGGCCGGCTCCCACTGCCACGGCAGTGTCGCCTCCCCAGCCTCGGTGTGGCCGAGCTGACCCACGCGATCGCCCGTACGCGACTCGAAGGACCTAGCCGGCCCGGTCCTGGCCTTTGACCGGGCGGTTTGGTCGCGTTTCGTTGAGGCCGTGCCTGGTACGGGGCGCCAATCCCGGTGACCGAGGCGGGATCGCCCCGCCCGCGCCGATCTTGCAGTTTCGGTCGCCGAGATGCGCGCAACGCCCCCTTTGTCGCGACAGCAAGTGCAAGATCGCGGGAAGGGTGCAGCTCGACCTCGTCGAGATCCTGGACCCAGCGCGATCAGGGGTGTGCGGAGCGGATCACAGCCACGAACACCCCTCCAGGAAGGGGCGTGTCGGCGGCGTAGGCTCGGGGTGTGACGGTGAGCCGGGAGATCGACGACATCCTGCAGCGCGGCGCGGACGGTGGGCGGATCACGCCCGAGGAGGCGCTGCTGCTCTACACCGAGGCGCCCTTCCACGCGCTGGGCGAGGCGGCGGACGCGGTGCGCCGGCGGCGCTACCCGGACAACGTCGTCACCTACCTGATCGACCGCAACATCAACTACACGAACGTCTGCGTGACGGCGTGCAAGTTCTGCGCGTTCTACCGGGCGCCCAAGCACCAGGAAGGGTGGACCCACCCGACCGAGGAGATCCTGCGCCGGTGCGGCGAGGCGGTCGAGCTGGGCGCCACCCAGGTGATGCTCCAGGGCGGGCACCACCCGGACTACGGCGTGGAGTACTACGAGGAGTTGTTCTCCTCGGTCAAGCAGGCGTACCCGCAGTTGGTCATCCACTCGATCGGGCCCAGCGAGATCCTGCACATGGCGAAGGTCTCCGGGGTGAGCCTGGACGAGGCCATCGCCCGGATCAAGATCGCCGGCCTGGACTCGATCGCCGGCGCCGGCGCGGAGATGCTGCCCGAGCGGCCCCGTAAGGCCATCGCGCCCCTCAAGGAGTCGGGCGAGCGCTGGCTGGAGGTCATGGAGCTGGCCCACCGGCAGGGCATCGAGTCGACCGCCACCATGATGATGGGCACCGGCGAGACGCACGCCGAACGGATCGAGCACCTGCGCATGATCCGGGACGTGCAGGATCGCACCCGCGGTTTCCGGTCCTTCATCCCGTGGACGTACCAGCCGGAGAACAACCACCTGAAGGGCCGCACCCAGGCGACCACGCTGGAGTACCTGCGGCTGGTCGCGGTGGCCCGGCTCTTCTTCGAGACCGTGCCGCACCTGCAGGCGTCCTGGCTGACCACCGGCAAGGACGTCGGGCAGCTCGCGTTGCACATGGGCGTGGACGACCTCGGCTCGATCATGCTGGAGGAGAACGTCATCTCCTCCGCCGGTGCCCGGCACCGCTCCAACCTGCACGAGCTGATCGGCATGATCCGCTCGGCGGACCGGATTCCCGCCCAGCGCGACACCCTCTACAACCGGCTCGCCGTGCACCACACGCCGGCCGACGACCCGACCGACGAGCGGGTGGTCTCGCACTTCTCGTCGATCGCGCTGCCCGGCGGTGGCGCGGGCCGACCCCTGCCGCTGGTCGACGTCAGCTGACGGTCTACGCCCGGCCGTTCGGCTGACCGATGCTCATGCTCCCGCCGGATCACCCCGGCGGTACGGGTGGTCCCCGCCGCCGCAGCGTCAAGCTGTCCGGCGCGGGGCTGGTGGAGATGATCGCCGACAGCTAGCGTCCCGGCTCATATCTGTCATCACCGTCGACGGACGGCGCTGTCCTCCATCGGCCCGGTGCGGGTCGTTCATATAACGCACGGCAGTACGGGCGGGATGGGTGACCATCCCGCCCGTACTGTCTGCCCAGCTCCGGCCGGACGGCTGAAAACGGGTCCGCCTGCTGGCGTGGAAGATCGGCCTCCGATAACGTCCGCTCGTTCCGCAACCATTCTTTCTTCCCTACCCCCGGGGGACTGATGACAGCGTTCCACCGCTCGACGTTGGTGCGCGCCAGTGTCGTGGCGCTGCTCGCGGCCGGCGGCATCGCCGCCGTGGCCGCCCCAGTGCTGGCGGCCGAGCAGGCCGATCTGGCTCTGGTACCGCTCAGCTACAACCTGGCGAAGGGTGTCACGGAGGCCAAGAGCAAGCCGTTCAAGTTCACCGTCGACAACACCCGGAGCAAGGAAGACGCCAAGGGCGTCACCTACACCGTGGACACCAGCAAACTGAACCTGAACAAGGTCCGGGTCGTGGTGCCCGACGGCTGCCGGGTGAACGGTGAGAAGTTCACCTGCCGCCTCGGCGACCTGGCCGCCGGCACCAGCGAGGACTTCGGCATCCCGATCTTCTCCACCGGCGGCAAGGGCGCTGCCGGCGCTCTGGTGGTCAACATCCGCTCGGCCACCGAGGACCCCAACAAGGAAGACAACAGGGTCAGGCACGACATCACTGTCACCGAGCCCGGGTACGACCTGACCAGTTGGGTGCAGGACGTCAACGCGAACGTCGTGGTCAACGGTGTCAACGGCGACGACCCGGACCTCCGTCCGGTGCGGCCGGGCGAGACGGTGCCGGTCGACTGGGCGGTCTACAACGACGGCAGCCGCAAGGCCACCGGCATCGCCTACGTGCTCACCCTCCCGGCGGGCGTCACGTTCGACACTCTGCCGGACACGTGCACCATGCAGACCTTCGGCGTCGCCCAGGCGCTCTGTCAGGACGACGGCGCGGTGATCCGGCCCGGTGACTACTACACGGCGGACATCAAGGTGACCGTCGACAAGGACGTCACCGAGCCGGTGCTGCGGGTCGGCGAGCTGGTGGCGCAAGGTCTGGACGCGGCAGCCGGCAAGCCCGAGGAGCAGCCGCGGCGGGCCACCAACGCGCAGCGGAAGACCTTCACCGAGGTCGATGAGGGCGACAACCAGGCGATCTTCGATGTGTTCGTCGACGTGGCCGTGGACCCGACGCCGACGCCGACGGTCACTCCGACCGAGTCGCCGACCCCGACCCCGACGGTCACTCCGACGGAGACGCCGACTCCGACGGAAACGCCGACTCCGACGGAGACACCGACTCCGACGGAAACGCCGACTCCGACGGAAACGCCGACTCCGACGGAAACGCCGACTCCGACCGAGACGCCGACTCCGACGGAAACGCCGACTCCGACTGAGACGCCGACTCCGACTGAGACGCCGACTCCGACTGAGACGCCAACGCCGACTGAGACGCCAACGCCGACTGAGACGCCAACGCCGACTGAGACGCCGACTCCGACCGAGACGCCGACTCCGACGGAAACGCCGACTCCGACCCCGACGCCGACGGTCACCCCGACGGAGACGCCGACCCCGTCTGAGACGCCGACTCCGACCCCGACGCCGACCGCGACGGGCACCCCGACCGAGACGCCGACCGCGACGGCCACGCCGACGCCGGGCCCGAGCGGTACGACGACGCCGGGCACGACCGTCTCGCCGGGTGGCGGCTCCGGCGGTGGCGGCTCGGGCGGCGGCGGCCTGCCGGTGACCGGTGTGCAGGTCGGCCTGATCGGCGGCATCGGCGTGATCATCCTGCTCGTGGGCGGAGCGTTGCTGGTGCTCACCCGTCGTCGCAAGGTGGTCCTGGTCTCGCCGACCGAGGAGAAGTCGACCGACTGACACCGGCGCCCTGATCGACGGCGCGCGGAACAGGCGCGACGGCGACGGGTGCGATGGCGACACGCGTCCTGACCGAGGCGTCCGGACGTAGGCACGACGCGAGGGCGGGGTGGGCTTACCACCCCGCCCTTTCGCGTCTCGGCTGCGTGCCACGCCACCCTCCGAGCGTCGGTCGATGGACGGCTGGCAGAGTGGTGGGGTGAGCCGTACTCCGCAGGGCCAGCGCGCCAGTCTGGACAAGCAGCCGCACGAGGTCGCCGCGATGTTCGACGGCGTGGCAGAGCGTTACGACCTGACCAACACGGTGATCTCGCTCGGGCAGGACCGCTCCTGGCGCCGGGCCACCCGGTCGGCGCTCGGGCTGCGGCCGGGCGAGCGGGTGCTGGACGTGGGCGCGGGCACCGGCGTCTCGACGCGCGAGTTGGCCCAGTCCGGGGCGTACGCGGTCGGGGTGGACCTGTCGCTGGGCATGCTGTACGCGGGCAAGCGGACCCGGCCCGAGGTGCCGCTGCTGGCGGGGGACGCGCTGCGCCTGCCCTTCGCCGACGCCAGCTTCGACGCGGTGACCATCTCCTTCGCGTTGCGCAACGTCAACGACACCGACGCGGCGCTGCGTGAGCTGGCCCGGGTGACCCGGCCAGGTGGCCGGCTGGTGGTCTGCGAGTTCAGCACCCCGGTCAACCCGGTCTTCCGGACGGTCTACCTGTCGTACCTGATGCGGTCGCTGCCGGCGGTGGCCCGCACGGTGTCGAGCAACCCCGAGGCGTACGTCTATCTCGCCGAGTCGGTCCGGGCCTGGCCGGCGCAGTCCGCGCTGGCCGGACGGGTGGCCGCGGCCGGCTGGGGGCGGGTGGCGTGGCGCAACCTGACCGGTGGCGTGGTGGCCCTGCACCGGGGGATCCGCGAGTAGCGGCGGACCGCACCGGCGGGCACGGACATTATTCAGGTTCCGCTAATATCGGTCTTTAGTCCACTTTGCCCCGTACGCTCGATCGCATGACCGGAGCAGACCCGGCGGACCCGGTGGCCGCCACCGACGACGACGCGGCCGAACTCATCGCCCAGTTGCGCGAGCTGGCTGGGGCCGATCCGGTCGAGGTCCGGCAGGTGGTGGCCGAGGTGCTTGCCGCACTGGACCGGGCGGCGGGTGGGGCGCTGCGCGAACATCTGCCAGAGACGATCCGGGTCGACGCGGGCTTGGACGCCTCCAGCCCGGCGTGACACCTGACCGCTGTGGACGGTGCTGGGCTGTCACATCGGCGATTTAGGTACCCCTGATCCTGTGCTGGTATGACGCCGGTCATACACTCGTCCCGTCTGGCTTGTGAAGCATTTCACGAGCATGCGGGAGGAGGCGCGAATGACCGCGGTGGAACATGACGCCGACGTCATTGTCGTGGGCGCCGGTCCCGGTGGATCAGCGACTGCGTACCACCTGGCCCGGCACGGCGTACGGGTGCTGTTGTTGGAGAAGACCGAGTTCCCACGGGAGAAGGTCTGCGGCGACGGGTTGACCCCGCGCGCGGTGCGTCAGCTCATCCGGATGGGTGTGGACACCTCACCCGAGGCTGGCTGGCTGCACAACCGCGGCCTGCGGGTCATCGGCGGCGGGGTGCGCCTCGAACTGGACTGGCCGGAGCTGGCCAGCTTCCCCAACTACGGTCTGGTGCGAACGCGACTGGACTTCGACGACCTGCTCGCCCAGCGGGCGGTGGCCGCTGGCGCGAAGCTGCGGACCAGCGTCAACGTGTTGGGCCCGGTGCTCGACGGCGATGGCCACGTCACCGGCGTCGAGGCGGAGGTCGGGCCGGGCAAGGAGCCCACCACCTTCCACGCCCCGCTGGTCGTCGCGGCGGACGGCGTCTCCGGCCGGTTCCCGCTCGCGCTCGGGCTGGCCAAGCGGGAGGACCGGCCGATCGGCGTGGCCGTCCGCCGCTACTACCGCTCGCCGGCCAAACACGAGGACAACTACCTGGAGTCCTGGCTGGAGCTGCGCAGCAAGGACAGCGGCGACAACCTGCTGCCCGGGTACGGCTGGATCTTCGGCCTCGGTGACGGTCGGGTCAACGTCGGTCTGGGCGTGCTCAACTCGTCCTCGGCGTTCGGCAAGACCAACTACCGCCGGCTGCTCACCGACTGGCTCGCGAACACCCCGGAAGACTGGGGGATGACCGACGAGACCAACGCCGACGGCCCGATCCTGGGTGCCGCGCTGCCGATGGGCTTCAACCGGGTGCCGCACTACACCCGTGGCGTGCTGCTGGTCGGTGACTCGGGCGGCATGGTCAACCCGTTCAACGGTGAGGGCATCGCGTACGCGATGGAGTCCGGCGAACTGGCCGCGGAGGTCGTGGTCCAGGCCCTCGCCCGGCCGGCCGGCCCGGAGCGGGAGCGCGCGCTGCTGGCGTACCCGAACGAGTTGAAGGCCCGGCTCGGCGGCTACTACCGGTTGGGCGGCATCTTCGTGAAACTGATCGGCCGCCCCGAGATCATGCGGCTCGCCACCAAACACGGCATGCCGCACCCGACGCTGATGCGTTTCGTGCTCAAGCTGTTGGCCAATCTGACCGACCCGCGCGGCGGGGACGCGATGGATCGGGTCATCAACGCGATGACGAAAGCCGCTCCCGCCGTGTAGCGCGAGGGGTGGCCTTGCGGGTCCAGCGGTCATCGATGACAGCGGGAACCGTATACGTAGGACGGCATCGGTGCTGGTCACGGCCCCGAAGCCGACAAAGATCGACCCCCGCCGACTGCCACTGCGAGGGACGTGAATAGTGTGATTTTCGTCAAGCACCGAGGGCAGGGAAGGACGAGCAGGAGAAAACGATGTCGCTCTCGCCTTACGCACCGATCATCGGGCTGTTCGCCCTCGCCGCGGCGTTCTCGCTGTTTTCCGTGGGCGCCGCCCGCTTCGCCGGTCCCCGGCGCTACAACAAGGCCAAACTCGAGGCTTACGAGTGCGGCATCGAGCCCAGCCCGCAGCCGGTCGGCGGCGGGCGGTTCCCGATCAAGTTCTACCTGACGGCGATGCTCTTCATCGTCTTCGACATCGAGATCATCTTCCTCTACCCCTGGGCGGTCTCGTTCGACGCTCTGCCGATCTTCGGCTTCGTGGAGATGGTCCTGTTCATCGTCGCGGTCTTCGTTGCGTACGCCTACGTGTGGCGGCGCGGCGGCCTGGACTGGGACTGAGGAAGGAACGTCAGATGGGCATCGAGGAGAAGCTTCCCGCCGGCGTCCTGCTCACCTCGGTGGAGAAGCTGGTCAACTGGTCTCGGAAGTCGTCCGTGTGGGGCGCCACCTTCGGCCTGGCCTGCTGCGCCATCGAGATGATGGCCGCCGGTGGTCCGCACTACGACATGGGCCGCTGGGGCATGGAGGTCTTCCGGGCGTCGCCCCGGCAGGCCGACCTGATGATCGTGGCCGGCCGGGTGAGTCAGAAGATGGCCCCGGTGCTGCGCCAGATCTACGACCAGATGGCCGAGCCGCGCTGGGTGCTCTCGATGGGCGTCTGTGCCAGCAGCGGCGGCATGTTCAACAACTACGCGATCGTGCAGGGCGTCGACCACGTGGTGCCTGTCGACATGTACCTCCCCGGCTGCCCGCCCCGGCCGGAGATGCTCATCGACGCGATCCTCAAGCTCCGCGAAAAAATCATGTACGAGCCGCTGGGCCCGAACGGTCGCAAGATGCTCGCTGCCCGCCAGGAGCGTGGCGACGTTCCGGTCGTCCCCTACGGCTCGATGCCCTCCTCGTACCGCAACGACAAGGCCCGACGCGCCGAGTGGACCCGGGCGGTCCGCGAGGGCCGCGAGGAGCAGCTGCGCATCGAGAACTGGATGAACGCTCAGAACCACCTCCACCCGCAGGTAGGCCCGAAATGACGTCACCCACGGACAAGCCAAACGACGGCGGCGTACCGCTGCCGGTGGTGCCGGCCGGCGCCACCAGTGGTGCCCCCGCCGAGTTCCCGCCGGCCAGCCCGGCCGGTCGCGGGATGTTCGGCAACCAGGGCACCGGCGACGTGTCCGGTTACGGCGGCCTGGTCCGCCAGCGCCAGCCCATCGAGGAGGCGTCCCGGCCGTACGGGGGCTACTTCGACGAGGTCCGCGACGCGCTGGAAGAGGCGTACCCGGCCTTCAACGACGCCATCGAGAAGGTCGTGGTCGACCGGGGTGAGCTGACCCTGCACGTACGCCCGGGGCGGATCGCCGAGGTCTGCCAGGTGATGCGGGACGACCTGGCGCTGCGGTTCGAGCTGTGCTCGTCGGTGTCCGGCGTGGACTACCTGGGCGCCGACGAACGCCGGCTGCACGTGGTCTACCTGCTCACCTCGATGACGTACCGGCGGCGGGTCCGGCTGGAGGCCGCGGTCTCCGTCGAGGCCCCGCACCTGCCCAGCGTGACCGCCATCTACCCGACCGCTGACTGGCAGGAGCGGGAGGCGTACGACATGTTCGGCATCGTTTTCGACGGCCACCCCAGCCTGACCCGGATCCTCATGCCGGACGACTGGGAGGGGCACCCGCAGCGCAAGGACTACCCGCTCGGCGGCATTCCCGTCGAGTACAAGGGCGCCGAGATCGCGCCGCCGGACCGGAGGAGGTCCTACCAGTGACGACGTCGAACTACGCCAGCGAGCGCGAGACCGACGAGGGCCGGGTCTTCACCGTCACCGGCGGGGACTGGGACACGATCGTCTCGGGCACCGACCCGATCAACGACGAGCGGATCGTTGTCAACATGGGTCCGCAGCACCCGTCCACGCACGGAGTGCTGCGGCTGATCCTGGAGCTTGAGGGCGAGACGGTCCGCGAGGCCCGCTCGGTCGTCGGCTACCTGCACACCGGCATCGAGAAGAACCTCGAATACCGCAACTGGGTGCAGGGCTCGACGTTCGTGACCCGGATGGACTATCTCGCCCCGATCTTCAACGAGACCGCGTACGCGCTGGCCGTCGAGAAGCTGCTCGGCATCACCGACGACATCACCGAGCGGGCCACCACCATCCGCGTGCTGATGATGGAGCTCAACCGGATCTCGTCGCACCTGGTCTGGCTGGCCACCACCGGCATGGAGCTGGGCGCGATCTCGATCATGCTGTACGGCTTCCGCGAGCGGGAGTACATCCTCGACATCTTCGAGACCATCACCGGTCTGCGGATGAACCACGCGTACGTGCGGCCGGGCGGTGTGGCGCAGGACGTGCCGGACGAGGCGATCGTCAAGATCCGCGAGTTCCTCAAGATGATGCCGAAGAAGCTCAAGGAGTACGAGGACCTCCTCTCCGGCCAGCCGATCTGGACCGAGCGGACGAAGAACGTCGCGGTGCTGGACGTCACCGGCTGCGTGGCGCTCGGCATCACCGGCCCGGTGCTGCGCTCCGCCGGCCTCGCCTGGGACCTGCGCAAGACCATGCCGTACTGCGGCTACGAGACGTACGAGTTCGACGTGCCGACCCACCCCGACGGTGACGTGTGGGGCCGCTACCAGGTCCGGCTCGCCGAGATCCGGGAGTCGATGAAGCTGGTCGAGCAGGCGCTGGACCGGCTCCGTCCCGGCCCGGTGATGGTCGCCGACCGCAAGATCGCCTGGCCGGCGCAGCTGGCCATCGGCGTGGACGGCATGGGCAACTCGCTGGAGCACGTCGCGAAGATCATGGGTCAGTCGATGGAGTCGCTGATCCACCACTTCAAGCTTGTGACCGAGGGCTTCCGGGTCCCGCCGGGCCAGGTGTACGTCGCCATCGAGGCGCCCCGCGGCGAGCTGGGCGTGCACGCGGTCTCCGACGGTGGCACCCGGCCCTACCGGGTGCACTACCGGGAGCCGAGCTTCGTCAACCTCCAGGCCCTCCCGGCGATGGCCGAGGGCGGTCTGATCGCCGACGTGATCGCCGGCGGTGCCTCGTTGGACCCGGTGATGGGTGGTTGTGACCGATGAGTGTTGTTTTCACTGATGAGACCCGGGAGCGGGCGCGCGAGATCATCGCCCGTTACCCGGCCGACCGGTCCCGCTCGGCGTTGCTGCCGCTGCTGCACCTGGTGCAGGCCGAAGAGGGGTACGTCTCCCCGGCCGGGGTCGCGTTCTGCGCCGAGGTGCTGGGGCTGAACAAGGCCCAGGTCGGCGCGGTGGCCACCTTCTACACGATGTACAAGCGCAAGCCGACCGGTGACTTCCTGGTCAGCGTCTGCACCAACACCATGTGCAACGTGCTCGGTGGCCAGGAGGTCTACGACACCCTCGCCGAGCACCTGGGCGTCGGGCACGACGAGACCACCGCCGACGGCACGATCACGCTGGAGCACGCCGAGTGCCTGGCCGCGTGCGACTACGGCCCGGTGATGACCGTCAACTACGACTTCTTCGACGGCGTGGACGCCTCCACCGCCGTCGGGGTGGTCGACGAGCTGCGGGCCGGTGGGCGGCCGATGCCGACCCGGGGCGCCCGGCTCTGCACCCTCAAGGAGATGGCGGTGCAGCTCGCCGGTTTCGCCGACGAACGCGACGGTGCCGTCGCCGACGGCGGGCCGGGTGAGCCCACCCTGCGTGGGCTGCGGCTGGCCCAGCAGCACGGCGTCTCGGTCCCGGGCTTCGACCCGAACACCCCGATCCGCAGCAAGGCCGAGGCCGACAAGGCCGCCGCCGAGGCGAAGGCGAAGGCGGAGGCCGCCAAGCCGGCGCCCGCCGAGGCCAGCGCGGCACCGGTCAAGGGCGGCGACGGGGCGTCCGCCCCGACGAACACCACGCCACCGGCGTCCCGGGACGCGCAGGAGGCGCAGGCTGCCGGCGTGGCGGCCAACGCGCCGGCCGGCGACGGCAAGCCCGCCGGCGACGAGGCCGGGGCGCAGGAGCGCAACCTCACCGAAGCGAAGGCCGGGACGGACGCCGACGGCGTCGGACCGGCGGACGCGAGCGAAACGGGGGCCCAGAAGTGACCACTCCCCGCCCGGAGACGCTGGCCAAGCTGACGCCGGTGCTGACCAAGCGCTGGCTGTCGCCGGACGCCTGGCGCATCGGCACGTACGAGCAGCTCGACGGCTACGCCGCACTGCGCAAGGCGCTCAAGGCCCACCCGGACGACCTGATCCAGCTGATCAAGGACTCCGGGCTGCGGGGCCGAGGCGGCGCAGGCTTCCCCACCGGCCTCAAGTGGGGCTTCATTCCGCAGGGCGACGGTAAGCCGCACTACCTGGTGGTCAACGCCGACGAGGGCGAGCCGGGCACCTGCAAGGACCTGCCGCTGATGACGCACGACCCGCACGCGCTGGTCGAGGGCGTGATCATCGCGTCGTACGCGATCCGGGCCGCCCGCGCCTACATCTACATCCGGGGCGAGGCGGTGCACGCCGCGCGTCGGCTGCGCAACGCGGTCCAGGAGGCGTACGACAAGGGTTACCTGGGCCGGAACATCCTGCGCAGCGGCTACGACCTGGAGCTGGTGGTGCACTCCGGCGCCGGGGCGTACATCTGCGGCGAGGAGACGGCCCTGCTGGACTCGCTGGAGGGGTTCCGGGGTCAGCCCCGGCTGCGCCCGCCGTTCCCGGCCACCCACGGCCTGTACGCGAGCCCGACGGTGGTGAACAACGTCGGCACCATCGCCAGCGTCCCGCCGATCGTGCTCGGTGGGGCCGACTGGTGGAAGAGCATGGGCACCGAGAAGTCCTCCGGGCCGATGATCTACTCGCTCTCCGGCCGGGTCGCCAACCCGGGCCAGTACGAGTGCTCGATGGGTGTCACGCTGCGCGAGCTGCTGGAGCTGGCCGGTGGCATGCAGCCCGGCCACAACCTGCGGTTCTGGACCCCGGGCGGCTCGTCCACCCCGCTGCTCGCGGCCGAGCACCTGGACGTGCCACTGGACTTCGAGGGGGTGGCGGCGGCCGGCTCGATCCTCGGCACCACGGCCACGCAGATCTTCTCCGACCAGGACTGCCCGGTCTACGCGACGTACCGGTGGTTGGAGTTCTACCACCACGAGTCGTGCGGCAAGTGCACCCCGTGCCGCGAGGGCAACTACTGGATGGTGCGGGTCTACCGGCGGATCCTCGCCGGTCAGGGCACCCATGAGGACCTGGACACCCTTCTGGACACCTGCGACAACATCCTCGGCCGCTCGTTCTGCGGCCTGGGTGACGGCGCGACCAGCTCGGTGACCTCGTCATTGCAGTACTTCAAGCAGGACTACCTCGACTACATCGAGGGACGGACCGCGCCGAAGCTCTCCGACAAGCAGCTGGTTGGAGCTCACTGATGACGGACGTAGCCAAGCAGACCGACATGGTCACCCTCACCATCGACGGCGTCGAGGTCACCGCCCCCAAGGGGACGCTGCTGATCCGGGTCGCCGAGCAGATGGGCACCGAGATCCCCCGGTTCTGCGACCACCCGCTGCTGGCCCCGGCCGGCGCGTGCCGGCAGTGCCTGGTCGAGGTGGAGGGGCAGCGCAAGCCGGTCGCCTCCTGCACGCAGACCGTCGCCGACGGCATGGTCGTGCGTACCCAGCTCACCTCCCCGGTGGCCAAGAAGGCGCAGGAGGGGGTGATGGAGCTGCTGCTGCTCAATCACCCGCTGGACTGCCCGATGTGTGACAAGGGCGGCGAGTGCCCGCTGCAGAACCAGGCGATGTCCACCGGCCGCACCGACTCGCGCTTCCACGAGCACAAGCGGGAGTACGAGAAGCCGATGGCGATCAGCAGCCAGGTGCTGCTGGACCGTGAGCGGTGCGTGCTCTGCCAGCGGTGCACCCGGTTCTCCGAGGAGATCGCCGGCGACAAGTTCATCGACCTGATGGGCCGGTCGTCCGCCGAGGAAATCAACATCTACCGGGACGACGCGTACGGCGCGGAGTCCGGGGAGGACAGCGGGGACGTCCCGTTCAACTCCTACTTCTCCGGCAACACCGTGCAGATCTGCCCGGTGGGTGCGCTGACCGGTGCCCAGTACCGCTTCCGCGCCCGCCCGTTCGACCTGGTCTCCAGCCCGAGCGTCTGCGAGCACTGCTCGGCCGGCTGCGGGCAGCGCACCGACTGGCGGCGCGGCAAGGTGCTGCGTCGGCTGGCCGGCGACGAGCCGGCGGTGAACGAGGAGTGGAACTGCGACAAGGGCCGGTGGGGCTTCCAGTACACCCGGGCCGCCGACCGGCTGACCACTCCGCTGGTCCGCGACGAGCAGACCGGTGAGCTGCGCGAGGCGTCCTGGAGTGAAGCGCTCACCGTCGCCGCCGAAGGGCTGCACGCGGCTCGGGAGAGCGGGCAGGGCACGGCGGTGCTCACCGGCGGTCGGCTGACCGTCGAGGACGCGTACGCGTACGCCAAGTTCGCCCGGGTCGCGTTGAACACCAACGACATCGACTTCCGGGCCCGGCCGGTCTCCCGCGAGGAGGCCGACTTCCTGGCCAGCTCGGTCGCCGGGGTCACCGACGTCACCTACACCGACGTGGAGAACGCGCCGGCGGTGGTGCTGGTCGGCCTGGAACCCGAGGAGGAGTGCCCGATCCTCTTCCTGCGGCTGCGTAAGGCGTACCTGAAGAAGACCCTGACGGTGTACGCGCTGGCGCCGTTCGCCACCCGCGGCCTGGAGAAGCTCGGTGCCAAGCTGGCCCGGGTGGTGCCGGGCGAGGAGGCCAGCGTGCTCGCCGAGCACGCCACGGTCAGCGAGGCGCTGAGCGCGCCGGGCGCGATCCTGATCGTCGGCGAGCGGCTGGCCACCGTGCCGGGTGGGCTCTCCGCCGCGGCCGACGTGGCCCGGCGTACCGGCGCGAAGCTGGCCTGGGTGCCGCGGCGCGCGGGTGACCGCGGCGCGGTCGACGCGGGCTGCCTGCCCAACCTGCTCCCCGGTGGACGCCTGGTCACCGAGCCGGCCGCTCGGGCCGAGCTGGGTGAGGCGTGGGACATCCCGGCCGGAGTGATCCCGAGCCAGGCCGGTCGCGACACCGACGGCATCCTGACCGCAGCCGCCAACGGGCAGCTCGGCGCGCTTGTCGTCGGCGGTGTCGACCCGGCCGACCTGGCCGACCCGCGACTGGCCGAGTCCGCCCTGGACGCGGTGCCGTTCCTGGTCAGCCTGGAGCTGCGCGCCAGCGCGGTGACCCGGCGGGCGAACGTGGTGCTGCCGGTCGCCCCGGTGGCCGAGAAGGCCGGCAGCTTCCTGGACTGGGAGGGCCGGCTGCGCCCGTTCGAGGCGGTGCTGAACACCGCAGCGATGACCGACGGCCGGGTGCTCGACGCGCTGGCCGCGCTGCTCGACGTGCGCCTCGGCACGGCCGATGTGCTGAGCGTGCGACGTGAGCTGGCCACGCTGCCGGCGACGCGGATGTCGCGGCCGGCCGCGCCGTCGGTCGCGCCGGGCCGGGTGCCGCAGCCGAACGCCGGGGAGGCCGTGCTGGCCACCTGGCACCAACTGGTGGACCTCGGCACCCTGACCGAGGGCGACGAGAACCTCGCCGGGACCGCCCGTCCGCCGGTGGTCCGGCTGGGTAAGGGCACCGCCGAGGTGCTCGGTGTGGTCGACGGTGACGCCGTCACGGTCGGCACCGACCGTGGGGCGCTGACCCTGCCGGCGGAACTCACCGAGATGCCGGACGGCGTGGTCTGGCTGCCGACCAACTCACCCGGCTCGACCGTGCGGCGCAGCCTCGGGGCGACGTCCGGCGCGGTCGTCCGGATCTCCGTCCCCGCACCGAGCACGGCCATCCCGGCCGGGCGCGTGGCGGCCGACGAGACCGGTCTCCCGGGCCCGCTCCTCAACTCCGGGGGTAACCAGTGAGTCCGATCTACCTGGCCCAGGATCCGACGCTTGCCGACTTCGGTCGGGATCCGTGGTGGCTGGTTCTCGGCAAGATTGTCTTCGCGTTCGTCTTCGGGCTGCTGGCCACCCTGCTCGGTGTCTGGTTCGAACGGCGCGTGGTCGGCTACATGCAGGTGCGGCCCGGCCCCAACCAGGTCGGCCCGTTCGGCCTGCTGCAGACCCTCGCCGACGGCCTGAAGATGGCCTTCAAGGAGGACATCCTGCCGAAGGCGGCCGACAAGGTCGTCTACTTCTTCGCGCCGACCATCTCGGTGATCTGTGCGGTCACCGCCCTGTCGGTGGTGCCGTTCGGCCCGATGGTGAGCATCTTCGGTCACCACACGCCGTTGCAGGTCACCGATGTGCCGGTGGCGGTGCTGCTGCTGCTCGCCTGCTCGTCGATGGGCGTCTACGGCATCGTGCTGGGTGGCTGGGCCTCCGGTTCGACGTACCCGTTGCTCGGTGGTCTCCGGTCGAGCGCCCAGATGATCTCGTACGAGGTCGCCATGGGGCTGTCCATCGTGGCGGTCTTCATGACCGCCGGGACGATGAGCACGAGCGGGATCGTCGCCGCCCAGGGTGACGGCACGCAGCTGTCCATCTTCGGCCAGACGATCCCGGCGCCGGGCTGGTATGCGATCCTGCTGCTGCCGAGCTTCATCATCTTCTTCATCGCCACGGTGGGTGAGACCAACCGGGCGCCGTTCGACCTCCCCGAGGCCGAGTCCGAGCTGGTCGCCGGCTACATGACCGAGTACAGCTCGCTGAAGTTCGCGCTCTTCATGCTCAGTGAGTACGTCGCGATGGTGACGATGTCCGCGGTCACCACGACGCTGTTCCTGGGCGGTTGGCGAGCACCCTGGCCGATCACCATCTGGGAGGGCGCCAACTCCGGTTGGTGGCCGATGCTCTGGTTCTTCGGCAAGGTGATCGCGCTGGTCTTCGTCTTCGTGTGGCTGCGTGGCACGCTGCCCCGGTTGCGCTACGACCAGTTCATGCGGCTCGGCTGGAAGGTGCTGCTGCCGATCAACCTGGTCTGGATCCTGGTCCTGTCGGGCCTTCGCTCCATCGAGGGCTGGGACACCCGCGGCAAGATGATCGCGGTCGGCATTCCGGCCGGAATCCTGCTGATCGCCACGATCTTCTGGCCGACCCGGAAGCCGCAGCCGAAGCCGACGACGCAGGAACTGGTCGACAACCGGCCGTACGGGAGCTTCCCGCTGCCACCGATGGATCTTCAGGTACCACCGAGCCCGCGTATCACGCGCGTGGTCGCCGAGCGGGAGCCGGCCAACATCGTTGCCGGCTCGGACTCCAGGGAGGTGTGACGTGGGCGCGATCACCGGAACGTTCAAGGGATTCGGTGTCACCTTCTCGCACATGTTCAGGAAGGTCGTCACGACCGACTACCCGTTCAAGCCGCCGGTGTCGGCGCCGCGCTACCACGGGCGGCACATCCTCAACCGGCACCCGGACGGCCTGGAGAAGTGCATCGGCTGCGAGCTGTGCGCCTGGGCCTGCCCGGCGGACGCGATCTACGTCGAGGGTGGCGACAACACCGACGAGCAGCGTTTCTCGCCGGGTGAGCGGTACGCCAGCATCTACCAGATCAACTACGCCCGGTGCATCTTCTGCGGGCTGTGCATCGAGGCCTGCCCGACCCGGTCGCTCACCATGAGCAACGAGTACGAGCTGGCCCGGGACAACCGGCAGGACCTGATCTTCACCAAGGAGCAGCTGCTCGCGCCGTTGCTCGAGGGCATGGAGCAGCCGCCGCACCCGATGCGGCTGGGTGACAGCGAGAAGGACTACTACGTCGGCGCGCTGGACAACCCGGGCACCTCCGCCGGTGCCGAGACGTCCCCGATGGGCCCCGGCCGCTACCAGGTCGAGGAGCACCCCGGCGTGACGTTCCCGGGCGCCGAGCAGGCCGCCCAGCGCGTCGCGGCCGGCAAGGGAGAGAAAGCATGACCACGTCTACGGTGCTGGCCGCGGCGGGTGCGGTGTCCGGTGGCGAAGAGGTCACCTTCTGGATCCTCGGGCCGCTCGCGCTCATCGGCGCGATCGGGATGGTGGCCGCGCGCAACGCGGTGCACTCCGCGCTCTGGCTGGTGCTCACCATGCTCTGCCTGGGCGTGTTCTACGTGCTCCAGGCCGGGCCGTTCATCGGCATGGTGCAGATCATCGTCTACACCGGCGCGATCATGATGCTCTTCCTCTTCGTGCTGATGCTGGTCGGTCGGGATTCCACCGACTCGCTCATCGAGACGTTGCGCGGCCAGCGGGTCGCCGCGATCGCGCTGGGGCTGGGCTTCGCCGGTCTGGTCGGCGGCGCCCTCTACCGGGCGCTGGAGGGCACCACCGCGGTCGGCCTGGAGCAGGCCAACGCGGAGGGCAACGTGCAGGGCATCGCCCGACTGCTCTTCACCAAGTACGTGTTCGCGTTCGAGCTGACCTCGGCGCTGCTGATCACCGCGGCGGTCGGCGCCATGGTGCTCGCGCACATCGAGCGCCGCAAGCAGGACAAGGTCGACCAGGTGTCGACGATGCGGGCCCGTTTCGCGCCGGGCAACTACCCCGGCCCCAAGCCGGGCCCCGGCGTCTTCGCGACCTCGTCCTCGGTGGCCACCCCGGCCCGACTGCCGGACGGCCGTCTCTCTGAGCGGAGCACGCCGGACATCCTGCCCGTGCGGGAGCTGACCGCGCAGGAGACCACGCTGAAGGGGACGGACTCATGACGCCTGACTACTACCTGGTCCTCGCGGCGGTGTTGTTCACCATCGGCGCCGCCGGGGTGCTCGTCCGGCGCAACGCGATCGTGCTGTTCATGTGCGTGGAGCTGATGCTCAACGCGGCCAACCTGACGCTGGTCACCTTCAGCCGGATCAACGGTGACCTCAACGGCCAGATCATGGCGTTCTTCGTGATGGTGGTGGCGGCGGCCGAGGTCGTGGTCGGGCTCGCGATCATCATGTCCATCTTCCGGACGCGACGCTCGGCGAGCGTCGACGACGCCAACCTGCTCAAGTACTAGAGGGGTCCACCGGTGGAAGAGACTGTGGAATACGCCCAGGCCACGGGGCTGTTCGGGGGCGTCTGGCTGCTGGTGGCGATCCCGCTGGTCAGCGCGGCCATCCTGCTGCTGCTCGGCCGCCGGGCCGACCGCTGGGGGCACTGGTTGGGCGTCGCCGCCATCGGCGCCGCGTTCGTGCTCGGCCTGAGCTTCTTCTTTCAGCTGCGTGGCCTGGAGAACAAGTCGGTCGAGCTGAGCCTCTGGGACTTCATCGCGGTCGGTGATCTGCGCGTCGACTTCGGCCTGCTCTTCGACCCGCTGGCCGCGGTCTTCGTACTGCTGATCACCGGGGTGGGTTTCCTGATCCACCTGTACGCGGTGGAGTACATGTCGCACGACGCGGGCCGTCGTCGGTTCTTCGCGTACTTCAACCTGTTCGTCGCGGCGATGCTGCTGCTGGTGCTCGGCAACAACTACGTGATGCTGTACTTCGGCTGGGAGGGCGTCGGTCTGGCGTCGTACCTGCTGATCTCCTTCTGGACCGACCGGCCGAGCGCGGCCACCGCCGGTAAGAAGGCGTTCCTGATGAACCGGGTCGGCGACGCCGGCCTGGCCATCGGCATCTTCATCATGTTCGCCACCCTGGGCACCACCCAGTACGACGAGGTCTTCAACGGTGTCGGCGCGTTGACCGGCACCACGGTGTTGATCCTCGGCCTGTTGCTGCTGCTGGGCGCGGCCGGTAAGTCCGGTCAGTTCCCGCTCCAGGCGTGGTTGCCGGACGCGATGGAGGGTCCGACCCCGGTGTCGGCGCTCATCCACGCCGCGACCATGGTCACCGCGGGCGTCTACCTGATCGCCCGGTCCAACCCGATCTTCTCCGCCAACTCGACCCTGCAACTCGTGGTGGTCAGCGTCGGCGCGCTCACCCTGCTGATCGGCTGCATCATCGGTGCGGCCAAGGACGACATCAAGCGGGTGCTCGCCTGGTCGACGGTGAGCCAGATCGGCTACATGTTCGTCGGCGTCGGCCTCGGTGGTGGGGCGTACGCGCTGGCGATCATCCACCTGCTGGCGCACGGCTTCTTCAAGGCCAACATGTTCCTGGGCGCCGGCTCGGTCATGCACGGGATGAAGGACCAGGTCGACATCCGCCGATTCGGTGGCCTCTCGAAGCACATGAAGATCACCTGGCTGACCTTCATGATGGGTTGGCTGGCGATCATCGGCCTCCCGCCGCTCTCCGGCTACTTCTCGAAGGAGCCGATCATCGCGAGCGCCTTCGAGCGGGAGGACTGGACCGCCTGGCTCTTCGGCGGGGCGGCGCTGCTCGGGGCCGGGCTGACCGCGTTCTACATGACGCGGCTGTTCGTGCTGACGTTCCACGGCCCGCAGCGGTGGACCGAGGACATCGAGCACCCGCACGAGTCGCCGAAGCTGATGACCATCCCGCTGATCCTCCTGGCCGCCGGGTCGGTCGTGGCCGGCGGGCTGATGGCCTGGAACGACGGTGTCGCGTCGTGGCTGGCGCCGGTACTCGGCGAGGAGACCGCCGGCGCGGCGCACGGAGTGCTCTCCCACACGGTGATCACGATCCTGTCGCTGCTGGTCACCGTGCTCGGCGCCGGGCTCGCCTGGTTCCTGTTCCGGGCCGGTACGGCCACCGCGCCGCAGCCGGCCGGGGTGCTGGTCACCGCCGCCCGGCGCAACCTCTACACCGACGCGGTCAACGAGGCGGTCTTCGAGAAGCCGGGCATCTTCCTCACCCGGGCGCTGGTGTACCTCGACAACCGGGGCATCGACGGGCTCGTCAACGGGCTCGCCGCCGCAGTCGGCGGGGGCTCTGGTCGCCTCCGCCGGATGCAGACCGGCTTTGTCCGCTCGTACGCCACCTCGATCCTGGCCGGTGCGCTGCTGGTGATGGCGGCGTTCCTGGCGGTGCAGGCGGGGTGGTTGGCGTGATCGACCTCTTTCCGGCCGCCCCCGCCGGCGGACCACGCAGTGACGACGGAGGTAAGGCCGCATAATGTCCAACTTCCCGTTCCTCTCGGTGCTCACCGTGGCGCCGCTGGTGGGCGCCCTGGTGGTGGCCTTCCTGCCGCGCCACCGCCCGGAGCTGGCCAAGCAGGTGGCGTTCGCCTGGTCGCTGCTGGTGCTGGTGCTCTCGGTGGTGATGTGGGTCAGCTTCAACGCCGGCGGTGACCGGTTCCAGTTCCGCGAGTCGTACTCGTGGATTCCGAACTGGGGTGTCAGCTTCACCTTCGCCGCCGACGGCATCGCGCTGGTGATGCTGATGCTGATCGCGGTGCTGGTCCCGCTGGTGATCCTGGCGTCCTGGCACGACGCGGACGAGGTTTCCGGGGCGCCAACCGCGACCAAACACGGACCTGGCTCGGCCCCGCTGGAAGGCGCTGCGCGCGCCGGAAATCTCGCTTCGTCGAAGCGGTCGGTGCCCGTCTACTTCGCGCTGCTGCTGGTCCTCGAGTGCACGATGATCGGCGTCTTCGCCGCCGCCGACGTCTTCCTGTTCTACGTGTTCTTCGAGGTCATGCTGGTGCCGATGTACTTCCTGATCGGCAGCTACGGCGGCCACCAGCGGCAGTACGCGGCGGTGAAGTTCTTCCTCTACTCGCTCGTCGGTGGTCTGTTCATGCTGGCCGCGGTGATCGGGCTGTGGGTGGTCGGCGGGAAGACCTTCGACTGGCAGGCGCTCTCGCAGGTCGACATCAGCACCGGCACCGAACGCTGGCTGTTCCTCGGCTTCTTCCTCGCGTTCGCGATCAAGGCGCCGTTCTTCCCGTTCCACACGTGGCTGCCGGACGCCGGTGGCGCCGCCCCGGCGGGTGCCGCAGCGCTGCTGGTCGGCGTGCTGGACAAGGTCGGCACCTTCGGCATCCTGCGTTACTGCCTGCCGCTGTTCCCCGAGGCGTCGAAGTGGTTCGCGCCGTGGGCGCTGGCCCTGGGCGTGATCGGCATCGTCTACGCCGCGCTGCTGGCGGTCGGCCAGAACGACCTCAAGCGGCTGGTGTCGTACACGTCGATCGCGCACTTCGGCTTCATCGGGGTCGGCATCTTCGCGTTCACCACCCAGGCTGGCACCGGCGCGGTGCTCTACATGCTCAACCACGGGCTGGCCACCGGCCTGCTCTTCCTGGTGGTGGGCATGCTGATCTCCCGGCGTGGTTCGGCGCTGATCAGCGACTTCGGTGGGGCGGGCAAGCTGGTCCCGGTGCTCGCCGGGGTGCTCTTCTTCGCCGGTCTCGCCTCCCTGGCGCTGCCCGGAACGGCGCCGTTCATCTCCGAGTTCCTGGTGCTGATCGGCACCTTCACGGTGAACAAGCCGGTCGCGGTCATCGCCACGCTCGGCATCATCCTGGCCGCCGCGTACGTGCTGTGGATGGTGCAGCGCACCACCCAGGGCACCCTCAACCCGGCGCTGACCGAGGTCGACGGCATGCGTCGGGACCTCAACCTGCGCGAGAAGGTCGTGGTCGCCCCGCTGATCGCGCTGATCGTGCTGCTCGGCTTCTTCCCCAAGCCGGTCACTGACGTGATCAACCCCGCCGTCCAGGCGACCATGGACGACATCGGCAGAACCGACCCGGCGCCGTCCGTGGGCGGCACCGTCCAGGAGGCGGCGCGGTGAGCGCGAGGAGTGAGCTTGCGAGCCCCGCAGTCGCGAACGAAAGGTTGGCCCGGTGACCGAGTTGAAACTGCCGTCGATCGACTACGCGGCGATCGCTCCGATCCTGATCATGCTGGGCACCGCGCTGCTCGGCGTGCTGGTCGAGGCCCTGGTGCCCCGGCGTTGGCGGCACCTGGTGCAGTTGACGCTGGCGCTGCTCGCGGTGCTCGCGGCGTTGACCATGGTGGTCCTTAGCGCCGATGAGCGGATCATCACCGCCGGCCAGGCCCTCGCGATCGACGGGCCGACGCTGTTCCTCCAGGGCGCGATCCTGGTGCTGGCCGCGATGGCGCTGCTGCTGATCGGTGACCGTTCGGTCGAGCGGGGCGGGGCGTTCGTCGCCCAGGCCGCGGTGACCGCCGAGTCGGCCGACGACCGGCGGCAGGCCGAGGGGCGTAACGGTCTCACCGAGGTCTACCCGCTCACCACGTTCGCGATCGGCGGCATGCTGATCTTCGTGGCGGCGAACGACCTGCTGACCATGTTCATCGCGTTGGAGGTCTTCTCCCTGCCGCTCTACCTGCTCTGCGCGCTGGCCCGTCGCCGGCGCCTGCTGAGCCAGGAGGCGGCGATGAAGTACTTCCTGCTCGGCGCGTACGCCTCCGCGTTCTTCCTGTTCGGCGTGGCCCTGATCTACGGCTTCACCGCCGGCATCCCGGGCCGCCCGGCCGGCGTCAACTTCGCCACCATCCACGCGGCGGTGAGCGATTCGCCGGCCAGCCCGGTGCTGCTCTTCGCCGGCATGGCGCTGCTCGCCATCGGTCTGCTCTTCAAGGCGGCGGCGGCCCCGTTCCACGTCTGGACGCCGGACGTCTACCAGGGCGCTCCGACCCCGGTCACCGGGTTCATGGCGGCCTGCACCAAGGTCGCCGCGTTCGGTGCCCTGCTGCGCGTCTTCCAGGTCGCGTTCGCCGACGCCACCTGGGACTTCACGCCGGTCCTCGGCGCGGTGGCGGTGCTGACCATGCTGGTGGGTGCGGTGCTCGCGGTCACCCAGACCGACATCAAGCGGCTGCTCGCGTACTCCTCGATCGCCAACGCCGGCTATCTGCTGGTCGGTGTGTTGGCGCCGAGCCGCGACGGGCTCGCCGGCACGATGTTCTACCTGGTCGCGTACGGCTTCTCGGTGTTGGCCGCGTTCGCCGTGGTGACGCTGGTGCGCGACGACGACGGCGAAGCCACCCACCTGTCCCGCTGGGCCGGGCTGGGCCGGCGGTCGCCGTTCTTCGCCGCGCTGTTCACGTTCATCCTGCTGGCCTTCGCCGGCATTCCGCTGACAAGTGGATTCACCAGCAAGTTCGCCATCTTCGGGCCGGCGTTGGAGGGTGGTCAGGCCTGGCTGGTGATCGCCGGTGTGCTGACCAGCATGGTGCTCGCGTTCCCGTACCTGCGGGTCGTGGTGATGATGTGGCTCTCCGAGCCGGGCGAGTCCACCCCGACCGTCACCGTGCCCGGTGGGCTCACCTCGGCCGCGCTGATGATCGGTGTGCTGGCGACCCTGGTGTTGGGTGTCGCCCCGGCGCCGCTGCTCGATCTGGCTACCGGAGCCGCCGAATTCGTTCGATAGCCAAAGGATCGATCACCGGGGGTCGGCACGTGTTCACGCGCCGGCCCCCGGTGCGTATCCCCGGCCCGGAGCAGGTCGAACGGGTGTGGCATGGTTGATGGCGTGGTGAATCCGGCGGGCGAGCGTTCAGGTGCCTCCGGCTCCGGCGGTCGGCGGGGTCGGGCGAGCACGAGTCAGTTCGGCGCGCTTGGCCTCAACCTCGCCGATGCCCGTGTCGAGGCGTCCGTGGTGGGCCTGCTCGACACGGTCGAGGTCGAGTTGCGGGCCAGCGTGTCCAGCGCCGATCCGTTCGTCAACGAGGCTGCCCGGCACCTCGTCGAGGCCGGTGGGAAGCGTTTCCGGCCGTTGCTGGTGGCGCTCGGCGCCCAGTTCGGTGACCCGGCCGCCGCGCAGGTGGTCCCGGCCGCCGTGGTGATGGAGCTCACCCACCTCGCCACCCTCTACCACGACGACGTGATGGACGAGGCCGTCGTCCGTCGGGGCGCGCCGAGCGCGAACTCCCGGTGGACCAACTCGGTCGCCATCCTGGTCGGCGACTACCTCTTCGCCCGCGCGGCGGACATCGCCGCCGACCTGGGCCCCGAGGCGGTCCGGTTGCAGGCGCGCACCTTCGCCCGGCTGGTGCACGGTCAGATCGCGGAGACCGTTGGGCCGCGCGCCGATGACGACCCGGTGACCCACTACCTGAACGTGATCGCCGAGAAGACCGGCTCGCTGATCGCCACGTCGGCCCGGTTCGGCGGCATGTTCGGTGGTGCCGCCCCGGAGCACGTGGAGGCCCTCGCCGGGTACGGCGAGACGATCGGCGTCGCCTTCCAACTCTCCGACGACCTGCTGGACATCGCCTCCGAGTCGGTGCAGTCGGGCAAGACCCCCGGCACGGACCTGCGCGAGGGCGTCCCGACGCTGCCGGTGCTCTACGCCCGTGAGGCCGACGACTCCGACGCGTCGTCGGTGCGGCTGCGGGAGATCCTGGCGACCGGCCCGTTGACCGACGACGCGCTGCACGCCGAGGCGTTGGGGCTGCTGCGGGAGAGCCCGGCGCTCAAGCGGGCCCGGGAGACAGTGCGCAGCTACGCCGAGGAGGCCCGCGCGCAGCTCGCCCCGCTGCCGCACGGCCCGTCCCGCAGCGCGCTCGAGTCGCTCTGCGACTACATCGCCGACCGCACCAGCTGATCCACGCCCCGACCCGCGGCGGCGCGGGTCAACAGTCGGCTCCCGACGAGCATGAGGGCGGCGGCGAGCAGCATCGCACCGGCCGCGATGGTCCACATCGCCGGGTAGCCGAGGTGGGCGGCGAGCGGACCCAGGCTCAACGGGCCGAGACAGCCGCCCGCGTACACCCCGGTCTGGGTGATCGAGGTGGCGGCGGCCGGTGACTGCGGGTGGAGCCGGACCACCGCGAAGTTCATCAGGCCGGGCCAGGCCCAGCCCAGGCCGAAGCCGAGCACCACACCGACGACCAACGGCACCGAGCCGGTCAAGGCGAGCAGACCCAGCCCGACCGCGCCGACGAGCAGCATCGCGGCGATGACGGCGACGTGACCGGTGTCGCGGCGATCGGCCAACCAGCCGGCGCCGACCCGGGCCGCCACGCAGACCGCGCTGCCCAGGGTCAGGGTGAGGCCGGCGAGGCCCGGCGACAGGCCCCGGGCTGCGGCCGAGTCCACCAGGAAGGTGCCGAGTGCGTTGGCCGCGCCCGAGGCCAACGTCGCCGCCGCACCGATCACCACCAGCGCCGCCGTCGCCCGCCCGGCGCGGGTGGCACCGACCCGCCGGGCCAGGCCGGGCAACTGCCGGGGTACGGCGGCGAGCGTCGTCAACGCGGCCAGCGCGGCGGCCACGAACGCCCAGCGCCAGCCGGCGGTGAGCGCGATGGTGGGCACGGCCACCCCGGCCAGCAGGGTGGAGACCGGGATGGCGGCCTGCTTGACCCCGAACGAGAGCCCCTGCCGGCGGGCCGGCACGTGCTGGGCCAGGGCGGCGTTGCTGGCCAGCTGACCGAGCGCGTTCGCGGCGGCGCTGAGCGCCAGCAGGCCGACCAGCACCGGGTACGACCGGGCAAAGGCCGCCACGGCCAGCATCGACCCGGCGGCCAGCAGGATGCCGCAGCGGGCTACCAGGGCCGGTCCGTACCGCTCGACCAGGCGGCCGGAGGGCACCGAGGCCAGCGCGCTGACCCCGAAGTAGACCGAGACGGCCAGGCCCAGGCCGGCCGGTGAGAAGCCGAGGTCGGTGCCCATCTGCACGGCGAGCCCGCCGAGCAGGAAGACGGGGAGTACGCAGGCCACGGTGGTGACGACTGCGCCAACGCTCGCTCGGACCGGGTGGGGTCGGGCGCTGGTCGGATCGGGGGTGAGGGAGGTGTCGGTCATCGTTCGGCAAACCTACGCGAGCCCGGCTCAGGGCACTCCTGGTGATCGACTGGGCACAAGCTGTGGATGGTGATCTGGCATCCTCGACCCGAACAGGCATTTCGCACCGGGCCTGTTTTTCATATGGTGTAAGTCCCCGGCGGCGGAGGTGGTTGTGCGCGACCCCTTGGCAGAACCTTCGGACCTGATTCGCAGCGTGTCCCGCGCGCTACGGGTGCTGGAGTCGGTCGGTCGCGCCCCGAAAGGCCTGACCGTCAAGCAGATCGCCCGGCGCTGTGAGCTGACCGTGGCAACCACCTACCACCTGGTCCGCACCCTCGCCTACGAGGGCTACGTGATCCGTCGCGAGGACGGCACGTACATCGTGGGGTTGGAGGTGGCCGACCGGTACCGGGAGTTGGTGACCGCGTTCCGGGGCCCGCCGGTGGTCGGCGAGACGCTGCGGCGGGCCGCCCTGGACACCGGCTACAGCCACTACCTCGGTCGGTTCGTCGGCGGCCAGGTGGCCCTGACCGCGGTCGCCGAGGGGCACCGCTCGCCCCACCTGGAGGACCTGGTCCCCGGCTTCGACGAGGGGGCGCACGCCACGGCTCTCGGCAAGTCGCTGCTCGCCACCCTCACGAGCGACCAGCGCTACCGCTATCTGCGCGAGTACGGCATGCGCCCGTTCACCACCGCCACGCTGACCACCACCGAGAGTTTCGAGGCCGACCTGGCCGCCGGTGACCGGCGCGGCATGCAGCTGGAGATGGGGCAGTTCCGGCAGGGGGTGGCCTGCGCCGCGGTGCTCGTCGCGCCGGACAAGGACATGGAACGCCGCACCGTGCTGGCCTGCGCGTTGCCGGCCAGCGAGATGATGACCTCCGCCCGGGTGGTACGCGCCAAGCTGCTCAGCGTGGCCCGCAGCGTGGCCGATGGCATCGCCGCCGACAACTGATCGCCGAGAGGCCCTCTCCCCGGCTGGGAGAGGGCCTCTCGGGGCGGTCCAGCGCCGGACCGCCGGGAACAACGTCAGGGCCGCTCAGCTGCCTACCGGGCCGCCGTCGAGGCGCCAGGTGACCACCACGCCCGGCTTGGCGTAGTCACCGTCCGGCCAGTTCGAGGCCGGGTTCTCCACCGAGGCCCCGGTGATCTCGCCCGGGTGCTGCACCGCGACGAAGACCGAGCGGTTGTCGCCGGTGATGAACGGGCCGCAGGTCTCCGCGCCGATCGGCACGGTCAGGAACTGCTTGAGGTGGCCCCGCTCCGGACCCTCCACCGCCGTCGCGAACAGGCCGTCGTTGCTGCCCAGCGCGTTGCCGTCGGTGGAGATCCAGAGGTTGCCGGTGGCGTCGAAGGCGACGTTGTCCGGGCAGGAGATCGGGGAAACCCTGGTCTTGTCGTACCCGGCGAAGAAGGTCGACGGGTCGGTCGGGTCGCCGCAGACGATCGGCAGCGACCAGGCGAAGGTCTCCGAGGCGTTGTCGTTGCGGTCCTCGACCAGCTCCAGGATCTGCCCGTGCTTGTTGGCGTTGCGCGGGTTGGCCTCGTCCGCCTTCGGGTTGTTGCCGACGCCGCGATTGGTGTTGTTGGTCAACGCCACGTACACCTTGCCGGTGAGCAGGCTCGGCTCGACGTCCTCGGGGCGGTCCATCTTGGTCGCGCCGACCTTGTCACCGGCGAGCCGGGTGAAGGTGAGCACGTCCGCGGCGGTCATCCCGTCGACGAACGACCGGTTGCCGCTGACCAGCTTGATCCAGCGACCCCGGCCGTTGAACGCGTCGTCGGTGGGGAGCTTGCCCGAGCCGTCGATCTCGGCGGCGCTGCTCTGGTCGAGCTTCGCCACGTAGAGCGTGCCGGACTCCAGCAGGGTCAGGTTGTGCTTGCGGGCAGCCCAGGAGTTGCCCTTCATGAACTTCTTGTCCGAGACGAACTTGTAGAGGTAGTCGAACCGCTCGTCGTCGCCCATGTACGCGACCACGTGGCCGTCCTTCGCGACGATCACGTTGGCGCCCTCGTGCTTGAACCGGCCCAGCGCGGTGTGTTTACGCGGGCGGCTCTCCGGGTCGAACGGGTCGATCTCGACGACCCAACCGAACCGGTGTGCCTCGTTCGGGTGCTTCGCCAGGTCGAACCGCTCGTCCGCGCGCTCCCACCTGCGGCTGCCGCTCGGGTAGCGGCTGGCGGTGCCGATGCCGTAGCGGTCCAGCTTCGGCTTCAGCTCGGCCGGGGCGGCATCGGCCCCCACGAAGTACTGGTTGAAGTTCTCCTCGCCGGAGAGCACGGTGCCCCACGGGGTCACGCCACCGGCGCAGTTGTTCAACGTGCCGACGACCGTACGGCCCTTGGGGTCCGCGGCGGTCTTCAGCCAGGCCGAGCCGGCGGCCGGGCCGGTCAGGTCGAACTTGGTGCTCAGTGCGGTGACCCGCCGGTTGTACGGCCGCGGACCCTTGCCAACCGGCTTCCACTGCCCGGTGCCCGCGACCCGCTCAAGCTCCACCACCGACATGCCGTGCGCGGCCATGGCGGTGCGCAGCTGCTCCACGGAGAGCCCGTCCAGGCCGGGGAAGCCCGGAAACATCAGGTCCTCGTTGGTGTACTCGTGGTTGACCACGAGCAGCGCCCGCTTGCCCTGCTTGTCCAGCGGCAGCACACCCACGAAGTCGTTGTTGTAACCGAACTGCCTGGACTGCGCGGCGGCGGTCTGGTGGCGCAGGTTGAACTCCGGCGCGCCCGGCAGCACCGGGTCACCCCACTTGATCACCACGGCGTGGTCGTAGCCGTTCGGCACGACCAGGGTGTCCAGCTTGTTCGGCGGGATCGGCTTGAAGGTCAGCGCGCCGCTGCCGACTCCGGTGCTGGGGCGCCCGAAACCGAACGCCTCCGGAACGTCCGGGGTGGTGGTCGGGGCCGCCAGGGCTGGGGCCGCGCCGGCGAGCGCACCGGCTGCCGCGCCGCCGAAACCGAGCACCAGCGCGCCCACCGCGCCGGCCCGGACCACGCCACGCCGGGACATCTCGGCGTTCACCACGTCGCCGAAGTACGCGTTGTCGGAGGTGTTCGGGACCGGGTGGTCACAGGCGTTTCCGCACCGGTACAGACACGTCATGGCGTCACGGGTGCCATGCCGGGCGCCGGTCAACAGGGGGAGCAGCCGGGGACGGTCGCTCATGGGAGAGGCCTCCAGAGAAGTCGATGGCACGACAGGCGGCGTACCAGCCGGACGCTAGGAGGACGTGGTGAGCGCTCGTCGGCCGCTGTGTGAACCGGGCATGAACACCTTCGTGGGCGGCAACCAGCACGCAACCGTCACGCAACCGGCCTGACCTCGGGCTGAACCTATTGGCGTGACCGCACGTATTCCCCGGCGAACGCACCGCCGGACGCGCGCCGGAAGCGAGGAGACCGCCATCAGCGACCACGACGCCCAACTGCTGCGCGCGCTGCACGACGAGCACGCGGAGGCGCTGTACGCCCATGCCCTGCGGCTGGTCAACGGGGACCGACAGCGGGCCGAGGACCTGGTACAGGAGACGCTGCTGCGGGCCTGGCGACATCCGGAGTCACTCGACCCGAGACGTGGATCGGTGCGGTCCTGGCTGTTCACCACCGCCCGCAACCTGGCCATCGACGCCTGGCGGCGGCGATCCACCCGGGTCGGCGAGGTGTTCACCGACGATCTGCCCGAACCACCCGAGGTGATCGACGAGGCCGAACGCGCGGTGGAGGCGTGGACCGTCGCCGAGGCGCTGAACCGGCTCAGCCCGACCCACCGGGAAGTGCTGGTCGAGTGCTTCTACCAGGGGCGGTCGGTGGCCGAGGCGGCGTCCCGCCTGGGCGTACCGCCAGGGACCGTGAAATCCCGCACCCACTACGCGCTGCGGTCTCTACGGTTGGTCCTGGCCGAGATGGGGGTGACGGGATGACCCGGTGCGAGTTCGCCTACGACGACGGCGCGTACGTCCTGGGCGCCCTGGCCCCGGCCGAGCGGGCGGCCTACGAGCGGCACCTCGGCGGCTGCGCCTCGTGCCGGGAGGCGGTCGCCGAGATCGCCGTCCTGCCCGGGTTGCTCGGGCGCCTCGACCCGGCGGGGTTGGAGCAGATCCTGCCGCCGCCCGCCCCGCCCCGGGTGCCCGCGCTGCTCGACGAGGCCCGCCGGCGGCGTCGTCGGGAACGCACCGCTGACCGGCGACGGTACGCGCTGACCACACTGGCCGCCGCCGGGCTGGCCCTGGTCGTCGGTGTCGGTACGGCAGCGGTGCTGCCCCGACCGGTCGCACCCTCCCCGCAGGCACAGGGCACCCCCGGCCCGCAGGTGTCGATGGTCTCCATGCGGCCGGTGGCCGCCGCCGGCCCGGTGCACGCCGACATCGGGCTGGTCGGCACCAAGTGGGGCACCCAGGTGACCATGCGGTGCGGGTACGACGCGCGGACGAGCTACGGCAAGGCGTACCCGTTCCGGCTGGTGGCGCGTGGTCCGAACGGCGCCACCGAGCAGATCGGCTCCTGGCTCGCGGCCCCTGGTGACGACCTCAGCTTCACCGGCGCCACGAGGTTCACCGACGCCGAGCTGACCAGCGTGGAGCTACAGAAGGCCGACGGCACCCCGCTCCTCACCTACGCCGTCCCCTAACCCGCCCCCGGTCCTCCGCGATCTTGCACTTTCTGCGCTCTCATAAGGGGCATGGCAGGGCATATCGGCGACCGAAACTGCAAGATCGCGGGGATCGGGGGTGGGATTACGGGGTGGGGACCGGGGCCGGGAGCGGGGTCGATCGGCGGGACTGGCGGGTGCGGCGGGAGGTGCGGACGGCGTCGGCGGTGAAGACGATCAGGGCCAGCCAGACCAGTGCGAAGCCGGCCAGGCGGGCCGGCGGCATCGGCTCGTGGAAGATCAGCACACCGCAGCCGAGCTGAAGGATCGGCGCCAGGTACTGGATCATGCCGAGGCTGCTCAGGGGCAGTCGGTTGGCCGCCCCGGCGAACATGAGCAGGGGAATCGCCGTGGCCGCCCCGGCCAGCACCAACAGCGCGGTGTGTCCGGCCGAGACGTGCCCGAAGGTCAGGTCGGCCTTCGCCGTCAACCACCCCAGGTAGCCCAGGGCCGGCAACGCCAGCACCGCCGACTCGACGAAGAGCCCCTCGGCCGCCGGCAGTCCGAGCCGCTTCTTGACCAGGCCGTAGCCGGCGAAGCTGAACGCCAGGGTCAACGCCAGCCAGGGCAACCGGCCGTAGTCCACGGCGAGCACCGCGACCGCCGACGCGCCGATCCCGAGCGCCACCCACTGCGCCGGGCGTAGCCGCTCCCGCAGCACCGTCACCCCGAGCAACACCACGACCAGGGGGTTGATGAAGTAGCCGAGCGCGGTCTCCACCACCCGGTCGGAGTTGACCCCGTAGATGTAGGTGCCCCAGTTGACAGCGATCAGCGCGGCGGCGACGACGATCCCCGCCACCGCCCAGGGGCGGCGCAGCAGCGCCCGCAGGAAGCCGACGTTGCGCAGCGCCGCCAGCAGCAGGGCCACGAAGAGCACCGACCAGACGATCCGGTGGGCCAGGATCTCCAGCGGGCCCGCCGGTCGCAGCAGCTTCAGATAGAGCGGAAAGAAACCCCAGAGCAGGTACGCGCCGAGGCCGTAGAGGTATCCCAGGCGGAGAGACGTCACGCCTCCACCGTAAGGGGCGTAGTGCTGCTTGGTTCCTTTCCGGTGATCGGCGTCACCGGAGGCCGCCGGTCGAGCTGCATCCACCGTTGCGGGGCATCCAGCGGCGTGAAGCCGACCCCCGCGTACACCTGGTGTGCGTCGTTCGTGCAGAGCAGGATCCGGCGTACGCCCAGCTCGGCCAGGTGGTCGCGGACCGCGCCCGCCAGCCACCCGCCCAGCCCCCGGCCTCGGGCGGCGCGGTCGACGTACACGTCGCAGAGCCAGGCGAAGGTGGCGCCGTCCGTGACGACCCGGGCCACCGCCACCTGGCGGCCGTCCTCCGGCCGGTAGATGCCGAAGGGCAGTGAGCCGGCGAACGCCCGCTCGGTGGTCTCCCGGTCCCGCCCGAGCGCCCAGTACGCGTCGGTGGACAACCAGTCGTGCACCAGGTCCAGATCGATCCGCGCCGGATCGGTGCTGAGCTGGTGGCCGTCGGTGTGGGTCAGTGAGAACATGCCGCGACGCTAACCGTCGAGGTGGGCGCTCCGGCCGGCCAATTCCCGAACTCTGGTCATCGGCCCACCGGAGCCCCCTACGAGGTCGGGGCCCCGGCGGGCCGGGTCGGTGCTGTCTGGCGGTCAGTCCCGGTCGAGGACGGCGCCGAGGATCCAGGTCACGATGCTCACGAACAGAGCGCCCAGCACGGCTGCCGGCCAGAAACCGTCCACCGAGAACGGCAGCCCGGCCTGGTCGGCGATCCAACTGGTGAGCAGGAACAACAACCCGTTCACCACCAGGGCGATGAGGCCCAGGGTCAGCAGGTAGAAGCCACAGCCGACGGTCTTGATGATCGGCTGGAGAACCGCGTTGACCACACCGAAGATCACCGCCACCAGAAGCAGCGTGGTCACCGTCTCGGTGGCCGAGTTCGAATCCAGAGTGATGCCCGGGATGAGGAGCGTGGCCAGCCAGAAAGCCAGAGCTGTGCTGGCCAGCCGAATCAGCAGACCTTTCAGAAAACCCATGGCGGGGATCGTGCCACGGACCACGCACCGGCGTAACCCGGCAGCTGGCCATCCTGGTGATCAGCCGCGCTTGGGCGGCCCGATCAGCTGCGCCTCGATCGGAGTGGGGGAGAGCAGTGCCCAGCGCAGCGCCCGGCGATTGACCACGGCCACCATGTCCGCCCGGATCCGGGTCAGCCACTCGGCGGAGCCGCCCAACCCCAGCGCGGCTCCGGCCAGGGTGGCCTCGGCGGACGTCAGCGGCTGGAGCAACGCCAGGTCGGCCCGGCTCAACGCGTCCACGTCCGCCGGGGTCAGTTCGTCGCGTACCACCAATGTGGCCCGCCACGGCGGACCCGGCGCGGCCTCGGCTGCCACCGGCCCGGCGTCCACGACCAGCAGCAACGGACGCAGCGCGGTGCCCACGCCGTCGGCGACCGCCCGACCGGGCGGGAGCAACGGGATCGTGCCGCCCGGCGCGCCAACCCCCCGGACGAACGGCTCCCAGGCGCGTGGCCGGGCGGTCTGCACCACCACCAGGGCACCCAGTGCCAGCGCGCGCAGGGCCACCAGTTGGGCTGCGGGCACCCCGCCGACCAGCAGCACGCGGGTGCTCTCCGGCCGGAACAGTCGCACGGTGACGGCCCGGCCGTGCCGGTTGGTGCCGACCATCAGACCCGCGTCGCCAAGGGATAGCTCCCAGTCGTCCACCGTTGGGGCGTGCTGCGCCCCGAGTGCCGGTGGGTGGGGCTGCGCTCCGGACGCCGCCAACGCCAGCGGCAGGGTGGCGGCCAGCCCGCCCAGGTGCGCGCCGTCGAGCCGTCGCAGCTTTCCGCCCAGGTCGGTCACCAGGCGGATCAACGCCTCGGTGGCCGCCGTCAACTCGGTCGCCGTCCCGGCCGCCAGGCGTACCGTCAGCTCGGTCGACACCCCGCCGGTCGCCGGCGGCCCCGACGACATCGTCATCGTCGGCGCTGGACCTGAGCACACGGACACCGTCGTGGCGGTCGACGGCAGCGCGAGCAGGCGGGGCACCAGCCGGCGTCCAGCGCTGCCGCCCGGGTCGGGCCACTGGGTCAGTAGGAAGGTGGCCTGGACCAGCGTGCCGGACCGGATCACCGGCCAGGTCTCCCGGACCGGTTCGCCGTCCTGGTGGGCCAACTCGCCGAGGACGCGCAGCGCCGCGGGCACCCCGAGTGGCCGCGCGGCCACCGATCCGAGGCGTCGGACGATCCGGCGAACCGTGCCGGCGAGCACCCGGCGCAGGTCCTCCTCGGACCAACCGTTCACCCGCAGCACCCGGACCGCCACCACCGCCCGTTCCCGCCCGGCGAGCCGCCCGTCGGTCAGCTGCCGGTACGACGTGCCGACTGTGCCACCGGCGCTCGGCACCGGTGCCGGTGCGCCGGCGAGCAGTAGTTGGACAAGCAGCGGGGGCAGGTCCGGCCCGGCCGGCGGGAGCAGAGCGGCCGGGGCGGGGATCGACTGGGACGCGTCACCCAGCAGATCGCCCGGGTCGCCGAGCTCCAGGAGCGCGACCATGCCGGTGGTGTCCTCCAGGACGGCCGCCGGCCCGCCGGTCAGCTCGGTCGAGCGGACGACGGTGCCCGGGGCGACCAGGTCGAGCAGTTCGGCCGCTCCGGCCGGCCCGGTCATCGCCCGCCGACGGGTGAGGTGCCCGACGGCGGTGCCCAGCCACTCGAAGAGCCACCGCCCCCGAACGGGCACCCAGGCGGCCGCCACCAGCAGCACGGCCGCCAGGGCGGCCACCGTGACGACCGGTGCGGGTCGGCCGAGGGCGACGAGGACGAGCGCCGTCGCGACCTGCGCGGTGACCAGTTGGCCGGCTCGCGCTCGTGCGCCCGCGCGACGGCCGGCCGCGACCCAGCGGTCCACCGACGACCGGCGGCTGGGCGACCGGCGACGTGGAGTGGGTGGGGAGTCGCCTGCCTCGGAGCCGATCGGGGTCGCTGCGAGTGGCCCTCCGGTGGTGATCGCCGGCACCGTGCCTCCTCGACCAGTGGGGACCGGGTCGGGCGGCCGACCGCCCCCGACGGGCCGTCACGCGCCGCGACGTGGCTGCGGCACATCGTAAGCGACCGATGGCCGCCTCGGTTGTCCACAGGGGAAGGGCGGGGGGTAGCAGAACCGCTACGAGGTCGCTACCGTCAGCCACGAAGTCCTTCGCTGACCCGTGTCTCAGTGCTCGACGACCGGGCCAAGCGACGACGCGTCGCCCAGGGTGGGCGCGTCGACGGCCAGGTGCGATCCGAGAGACGAGGTGACGTCCGGGTGTCCCAAACCAAGGCAGAAGCCGCGGTCATGCAGCAGACCGCCGCGAAGTTCGAGCAGGTGGACCAGTCGTTGCAGTCCATGCTGACCGGCCTGTTGGCCGAGCTGGAGGTGTTGCAGCAGGCCTGGCGTGGCGCTGGTGGGCGGTCGTTCGAGCAGGTCAAGCAGCAGTGGTCACAGGACCAGGCCGCGCTGCACCGCGCGCTGCGGGAGACGGCCGGGGCGATCCGCACCGCCGGCCGGCAATACGACGTGTCCGACGACGAGGTGGCCAGCCGGGTGGCCGGCACCAACCGCGGCGGCATCCAACTGCCGCTCTGATCCCACTGGGGAGGGAATCCGATGGACCATGGTGTGCTGGTCGTCAACTTCGCCGCGCTGCAGCAGGCCGGCGCTGACATTCAGAAGGCGTTGAACACCCTCGATGCGCAACTCGGTCAACTCGAACGGGACGCCGCGCCGCTGGTGGCGAGTTGGACGGGCGAGGCGCGGCAGGCCTACGAGCAGCGGCAGGCGCGATGGCGTTCGGCCTCACAGGACCTCCAGGCGATGCTGCGTGACATCAGGTTGGCGGTGAACGACTCCGCCACCGACTACCTGGACACCGAAAAGAAGAACACCGGGCTGTTCCAGTGAGCGATGTGGGCCGGGAGCGCTGACCGTGGCCGGGCCAGCGCCCCGCCCGCAGCCGGTCGGGGGCCGGGGCCGCAGGTGGGCGAGCTCAGGCCGGGCCGGCAGGGCGCCAGCGTCGACGGGCGCCCCGGGGCGCCACCAGGGCCAGCAGCGCCACGGTGACCGCCGTCATGCCGACCACCGCACCGACCAGCAAAGCCCGGTCACGCGCGGCGGCCCGGCGGGTCTGGCGGGCGAGTTGCGCCGGGTCGGCCCGCTCGTCGGCGAGCGCGGCGACCGGCAGCGCACCGGCCGCCCGCCCGCCGCTGGTCTCGGTGACCGCGCGGTAGGGGTTCAACACGCCGGCGCCGTACCCGCCGCCCCGGCCCGCTCCGGGAGCTGGATCGGCGGTGGCGATGATCCGCTCCGCCACCTGGGCGGCGGTCAGCTCCGGCCGGTATTCCCGCAGCAACGCGGCCGTGGCGGCCACGAAGGGCGCCGCGTAACTGGTGCCTTCGACCCGATGGTGGCCCGCACCGGGGGCGGCGGTCAGCACCTCGCTGCCCGGCGCGACCAGGTCGACGTACGGGCCGGTCTGCGAGAACGTCGCCCGCCCGCCGTCCGCCCCGATCGCGCCCACGCCGAGCACCCCGTCGTAACCGGCGGGGAACGGTCGGGGGTCGCCGCTGTCGTGCAGGTTGCCGGCGGCGGCCACCAGCACCACGTTCCGGTCGACCGCGTACCGCACGGCCGCACGGACCTCCGGGTCGTCCGCGTACAGCACCACGGACAGGTTCACCACGTCGGCGTCGTGGTCGACGGCCCACCGGATGGCCCGGGCGAACTCGTCGGCGCTGACCGTACGCCCCGACTCGCGCCCCTGCACCACCTGCTGCTCACTCACCCGCACCGGCAGGATCCGGGCACCCGGCGCCAGCCCGCGGAAGGCGACGTCGGAGCGGGGTGCCGCCGCGATGATGCTCGCCACACCGGTGCCGTGCCCGGCGCAGTCCCGACCGCCGTCCCCGCCGCTGTCGAGCAGGTCGGTGCCGGTCAGCACCCGCCCAGCCAGCTGTGGGTGCACCCGGTCCACCCCGGAGTCGACCACCGCGACGATCACCCCGGCACCGGTGGCCAGCGGCGCGAGCCGCGCGGGGTCGTACCGCTGCTGTGGCCAGGGTGTGGCCGCGACCGGTCGGACGGGGGCGAGTGGCGTGGCGCAGGCCGGTGCGGCCCGGAGCCCGGCGGCGGCGGCGACGGTCGGAAGGGCCGGTACGGTCAACAGGCTGGCGGCCAGACCTGCGAGGACGGGGCGCGTGATCGCTCGGGACATCGACACCCTCCGTATCGTGTCGGCTCCGGAACGGGATGTTATCGCCTCCGCCGCGCTCTGGCAGACCGCCACCGGCCAGCCATTGTGATCTTGATGCCACCTTGTAGGTTGTACGCGATACCTGTGGCCTGTTCTCGGAAGGGGAGGTGGCCGTGACCGAATGGGAGCCGGCCACGGAGGCCGAGGTGGCGATGCGCGACGCGCTGCGCGCCAACGACCAGGAGCTCTACTTCCGGCTCCTGTCCCGCACCGATGTGCTGCTGCCGGTCTCCGCGCCGACGCGGCCCGGCCAGTCAGCCGCCGGATGGGGCACCTGGACCACCGGCGGCCGAACCCACGTCCTGGCCTTCACCTCCGCCGCCGCACTGCGGGCCTGCCTCGGTGATCACGCCGGCAGCAACCGACGCATCCCCTTCGCCGATCTCGCGGCCGGTTGGCCCAACCACGAGTGGTGGCTCGCCGTCAATCCGGGTCTGCCGGTCGAGGGTTACCTGCCGGCCTGGTTCGTGTCGCAGCTGTCCCGAGGCGACGTGCGACTGCCCGGCCGTGCCATGGGTGCCCGCGCTCGCCTGGAGCGGGCCGAGACGTTGGCCCGCACCCGGCCCGGCATGCCACCCCGGGACGCCGCGCCAGCCGCTGGATCGTCTCCGGCGACGGGGGCGGCCTCGTCCGGCCCCGAGAGTGCCCCGATCTCGCCCCGAAGGCCCACGCGGGACGGCGCTCCCCGGCTGGGTGCCCCATCGGTGCCGGGCCCGACACCCCGGTCATCCGTGCCCCCTGAGCCGCCGCGCCGACCCGGCGAGGAGGACCTGCCCGCCGCCGGCCAGCGGCACCCGACCGAGCCGCCCCGGCCCGCGCCTGGCACCGGAGCCCTGCCCCGCACCGGCCGGCCGTCCCGGTTCACCCCGTTGGCGTCCGCCAGCCCCACCACCGATCAGCCCAGGCCGAGCATGGGCTGGCCGGCGGCGACAAAGCCGGACGACGTCGACGGCCCCGCCACCGGCAGCGGCAACAGTGGCCCCCAGGCGGCACCTCGGCGCTCCTTCTTCGACCCCAGCCCAGCCCGCGATCCGGCCCAGAGTGGAGGGCGTCCCGGTGACCGGGCGGCCCCGCCGACCCGGTTCGGGCGAGGCAGCCAGCCCTTTCCTCGCCGCCGCCCAGCCGATGCGACGGCCGACGACACGGCGACGCGGGCCTTCCAGATGGCAGCTGACCCGGCAGCAACCCAGCAGATCCGTCGGCCGGAGAGCGGTCTCGGCGCGTCCCGGGGGTTGGACGCGCCGCCATCCGGCGAGGAGATCACCCAGCCGCTGCCTCCGCGCCGGCACAACCCACTGGCCGAGGAGCCCACCCGCGCGTTCCGGATGACCGGTGGGCCTCCACTGACCGGTGCGCCTGGGCGGTCCGGCCTGTCGGCGGAGGCGACGCAGGCGATCCCGCAGGACCGGCCGGGCCGGTTCGGGCCGGCGGAGGATCTGCCGGCGTCCGTCGCGGAACCGGTCTCCGGGCCACCCGCGCCGCGCCGCGGCTTCACGCCCATCGTCATCGAGGGCACCATCATCGAGTCCCGTGACCTCACCGACCCGGTCGAAGACACCGCGCCGTTCGAGGCGGCCCGCCGGCCCAGCCCCGCCGAGGCCACCCCGCCACCGTTCGGCTCGGCGCCCTCCGGTCCAGGCCTGTTCAGCCCGTCGTCTCCCAGCCCCGCCGCGACCGCCCCGCCACCGTTCGGTTCGGTGCCCGCCGACCCCGGCCTGTTCGGTCCGTCGACCTTCGAGCCCAGCCCGTCCAGGCCCCCGTCGTTCAGCCCCGCCCCGCCCGCCCCGAGCCCGCCCGCCCCGAGCCCGTCCGTCCCGCACCCCACCGCGCCGGCCGAGGCCGCCCAGCCCAGCGTGGGCGAAAAGCGTACCGATGCTCCGGTCGACGTCGATCTCGCCGACAGCGGTGGTTCGTCGGTCGACCTGGCCGGTACGGACCGGGCCGGCGGCGAGAGCACGATCGCTGACGATGGTCCGCGCCCGCCGGCCGACGAGCCGACGCCTGTCGATTTCGAGCCGGCCAACACGGTCGAGGAGGACCTGCTCAACGCTGCCGGCTCCGGCAGCACCGACACCTTCCTGTCCACCCTGCTGCTGGCCCGGGTGCTGCTGCCGGCGGCACCGGACTCGGTGCGGGGCAGCCGCCCGGGGGACCCGGGCTTCGTCTGGCGCACGGGGCAGCTCGACGGCGAGACGTACGTGGTGGTCTACACGTCGCCGGAGCGCCTCGCCGACCATGTCGAGGGGGACGTCGACACCGTCCGGGTGAAGTTCGCACAACTGATCCGGCGCTGGCCCGACGAGGACTGGTCGTTCGCCGTCAACCCGGGCACGCCGGTCGGTGCCAAGTTGCCCGGCGAGCAGATCGTCGCGTTGGCCAACTGGGCCGCCGAGGTGGGGCTCGGCGACGACCTGGAGGTGGACCAGGAGGAAGCGCCGGCCGTGGCCGAGCCCACCGCCCGCCCCCGGTACGCCCCCGCGGCGGTCGACCCGACCCGGCCAACGGTCATGCAGAAGGCGATCGCGCCCAGCCAGCTCGCGTACTACCTGGATCGTGGGTACGACCGGGTGTCCGGGTTCGTGCACCGGGCCGGTGAACTGTCCCACCTGACCACACCGGCCCAGCTGCACGACGCGCTCGGCCTCAGCTACCCCGGCTCACCGTTCGCCCCGGACGCCGACGAGATCTACGTGCTGCGCTGGCCGGCGCACCGGCCGAGCCTCTACCGCATCCCGTACGGCGGTCAGAACGAGTCGGCGATGCGGGCCATGGAAGGCTGGGTCATCGAACGCGCGCCGTTCCGGGGCAACGGCTTCGCCCCGGGCGAGAGCAGCGACGTGGTCGCCGAGTTCAAAGTGGACAGCGCGCGCCTGCCGCACGGCGCCCAACTCTGGCGGATCGGCGCGGACGGCACCGAGCGGGTGGTCGCGGAGCTGGACACCGACTCGGTCACCTGGCGACGGGTCGGGGAGGCGTGATGCGCGACGGTTACGTGGCCCGTTGGCAGGGCCGGGAATACCAGGCCAGCCCGGACGGCGACGACATCCGCCTATACCAGCCCGAGCCCGGTGAGGGGTTCGAGGAGGTCCGGGCGGGCCGCTACGTCCGGGTGCTGCCGGCGAGCGAGATCGAGGATCTGGCGTACGTGCGGACCACCTGCACCTGGAAGGGGCAGCCGTTCATCGTGCTCGGCGAACACGACGCCTGGCTGCGGGTGGAATACACCGGTGGTCGCTGGCCGGTGGCCGAGGCGATGCGGCTGGAGGTCTTCGACTTCGGCGTCTACCAGGGTTGGGCGCCGGCCGCCGAGGTCACCGACCTGCGGGAGCAGCGGGTCTGACCGGTCAGGTCTTCGCCCACCGCAGGATCTCGCCGAGCACCAGCTCCGGTGCCTCCAGGTGCGGAAAGTGCCCCACCCCGTCGAGCAGTCGCCACTCGTAGGGCGCGACGACGTACCGGCCGGAGCCCAGCGCGGTCCGGGGCAGGGAGGCGGCGTCCAGGGCGCCGTGCAGTTGCAGGGTCGGAACGCCCAGCGGCTTCTGCATCAGACGGACGAACCGGTAGCCGTGCAGCCGCAGCAGCGAGCGGAACGCCCAGCGGTAACCCTCCAGAGCGCAGAACGCGGCCTGTGGGATGCGCATCGCCTCCCGGCACCGCTCGACGTACGCCTCGAAGTCAGGCCCGGCCACCCAGTGCGGGCCGCCCCAGCGGCGCATGATCTCGCCGACCGCCGCGGCGCTGTCACGGGTCAGCACGTGCTCGTAGCGGGGTAGCTGGAACTTCAACGCCGGGGTGGAGGCGGTGAACTGCCCGCGCGGGTCGGCGAAGATGGCGGCGCGCAGCCGCAGCGGGTGCGGGGCCCCCAGCACCACGAGCCGGCGGACCAGGGACGGGTGGAACGAGGCGACCGTCCAGGCGACCATGCCCCCGAGGCCGCTGCCGACGATCGTCGCGGATCGTTCACCGAGCGCGCGGATCAGCCCGGCGATGTCGGCGGCGAGGGTGTAGCCGTCGTACCCCCGGGGTGGTTTGTCGCTGGCGCCGTAGCCGCGCAGGTCGACGGCGACCGCGCGGAAGCCGGCGTCGGCGACCGCCGGCAGCATCTGGTGCCACGCCCACCAGTGCTCCGGGAAGCCGTGCAGGAAGAGCACCATCGGCCCGGTGCCGGCCTCGACGACGTGGAACCGGCTGCCGTTGGCGCCGACGAAGCGGTGCGTCCACGGCCCTTCGGTGAGGACACAGGACTCGTCGACGGCTCCGCCGCGCTGGTCAGTCATGGCTGACAGCCTAGGACCCCCGTACCGGGCGGCCGTTCTGCCGACCCCCGGGCGCCTCGGACTGGCGGTGTTGGTTCAGCCGACGGTGCTCATCTTGACGATGCTGGCCGGGATGCCCGGACCGCAGTCGACTGCCGGGTCGGCCGGACCGAGGGTGACCCGAACGACCACGCCGACTCCGAAGGTCCCCAGGCCGGCACCGTGTAGCGCGTACTGCTGGCCGTCGTCGGTGATCAGCCCGTAGCAGGGCCCGTCGCCGCCTCTGTTGATCCGGCCGGCCACCAGGTGCTTCTTCCGCAGGTCGGACGGCTCGCGGGGTGGCCCGGTGGGCGGGCCCAAGGTCGGCAGCGGAGTCCGAGACCGTGTTGGTCGGCCGGTCGGGGAGGAGTCCGCCGGGGCGGCGGTGGGTGGGGTGGGGGTGGCGGACGGCGATGGCTCGTCGGCCGGAGTGGCGGATGGGTCCTGCTCGGCGGACACGCTGTCTCCGTTGCGGGTGTCGGCGGCGCAGCCGGTCAGCGCCAGGGTGAGGGCAAGGCCGGCGCTGGTCAGGGTGGCGCGGGTTCGCGGGTGCACGAGCGATCGGACGCGATGGGGCGCGCCGGGGTTCCGCACCGGCCGCACGGGGTTGCCTCGGGAAAGGGCGATGCCCGGGCAGGTGACCTGCCCGGGCATCGCGGTGGTGCTGGTGTCGCGTGATCCGACGATCAGGAGATGCGGATCTTGGTGTTGATGCCGTCCTGCTCCAGCACCTTGATCTTGGTGCCGGTGGCCGGGAGCTTGACGCCGTGGTTCGGCAGCTCCGGGTACCAGTACTGCTTGGTGTCGTCGAACAGCGGCTGCGCCGCCTGGCCGCGGATGTACTCGGCCCGGCTGTTGAGGTGCAGCGTGAACGAGTCGGCCTTCTTCAGGCTGAACGGCGCGTCGTAGACCTGGACGCGGGCCCGCCACGGAGCACCGGTCAGGTTGTAGATCGGCTGCGGGTGCGCGTCGATGATCATGTTGCGACCCTCACCCGGGTGCGCGAACGTGTCGTTGTCCGCCCACCGCAGGTTCCAGTACGAGATCAGCAGACCCTCCTGGTACGCGTAGTGGTCCACGTAGTCCGGGCGGGTGTTCGAGTAGCCGAAGAAGTACGGGCCGGTCTTGAGGTACTTGTCGTACGAGATGTACGACCGGGTGCCCGCGATGTAGAAGTTCTCGAACTCGCGGGTGTACGTGGCCGCGACGATCTCGAAGCCACCGGCGAGGGCCCAGCCGGGCGCGCCGGTCTCGGCACCGTCGGAGAGCACGGTCTGGCCGTCCGCGGTCACGGTGATGGCGTCACCGTAGAAGCCGCCGTCGGACACACCGCCGTCGGTCTGGTAACGCAGCCGGAACTGCGCGACCTTGCCCGCCACCACGTCCAGCGGGATGTTGATGTCGACCCACTGGTCGTTGCTGGTGCCGTCGAGCGCTGGACGTCCCGGAGAGATCTCCGGAATCGGCTGGCCGTTGACGGTGCCCGGCAGCGGCGACCAGGTCTGGCCCCCGTCGGTGGACGCCTCGAAGAACATGTAGTCGAAGCCGGCCTCGATGTTGTAGCGGCCCTTCATCGACAGCGACGCCGTCGACTTCCCGGTGAGGTCCAGGGTGCGGGTCATCGTGCTGTTGAGGTCGTCCTCGTTGCCGGAGAAGAACTGCTTGCTGCCCTCGGCCGGCTCGCCGTTCTCGAAGCTGTATTCCCGCTTCGGGAGAACGACCACGACGCCCTGGGCCTCCGGCGAGTTGTACTCCTGCGGGCCGAGCGTCATGGTCTTCTTCTGCCCGGCAACGACCACCTCGTAGTCGAGCCAGCCGAGCTGGAACTTGTTCCACGCGCCGAGGTCGCCACCACGGTCGCCGATGCCGGCGTCGTTCTTGGCACCGAGCCGGCTCTGGGCCATCAGGGTCCAGTGCTCGTTGTTGTTGTCGCCACCGTTGATCACGTTGTAGTCGTCCGGCAGGCCGAGGTCGTGGCCGTACTCGTGGTAGAAGACGCTACGGCCGCCGTTCTCCGGCTGAATCGTGTAGTCACCGATCCAGACGCCGGTGTTGCCGATCTGGGTGCCGCCGGCCGGGAAGTTGACCGGGCCGGTGCTGCCCTGGTCGGACGCGAAGGCGTACCAACGGTGGCTCCAGATGGCGTCCTCACCCTGGTGCGGGTCACCGTCGGCCTCGTCACCGCCGGAGTGGACGATCTGGAAGTGGTCGATGTAACCGTCCGGCTCGTTGAAGTTGCCGTCCGAGTCGAAGTCGTACCGGTCCCACTCGTCCATCGACTTGACGTCGGCGGCGATCTGGGCGTCGGTGCGACCGGAGGCCTTCTGGTCGGCGACCCACTGGTTCGCGGCGTCCCGAACGAGGGCCCAGGTGTTGGTGCAGACGTTCGAGGCGCACGGGTAGCCGCCGGAGCGACCGTAGCGGGCCTCGTTGTACCGGACCTTGACCCAGTCGGTGACCTCACCCTCGACGCTGTAGCGGCCCGAGGACTGGGCCTCGTAGTACTGCTTCAGCGACTCGTCACCCGGGTTGGTGCCGAAGTAGAGCTGCCGGTAGTGGTCCGCGTTGAAGTCCGACTGCCAGACGGTCGAGTTGTCCACCGCGCGGTTGGGAGCCGGGATCTCGTTGTGGAGCGGGCCATCGAACCGGGTCGGACCGGCGGTGTCCGGGTCAGTGTCCTGGTCCGGGTAGCTGGGGTGCCGCTCGTTACCGAACTCGGCCAGGATCACGAAGATCTTGTCCGTCCGCTCCCGGGAGAGCTCGACGTACTGATCCTCGGTCGGGGTCGTACTCGCCTTGGCCATGCGGGCGTTGGCCCCTGTGGCCTGGGTCTTGCCAACCTTGACGACCGTGCTGCCGTTGATCTTCTGTGCCTTGGACTTGCCGGTCAGGACCTCGCTCAGGCCCTCCTGGCGCAGGGCGCGCCGCTTGTCCTCCAGCGGGTTCGGCAGGTCATGGTCCACATGGGCGGGCTCGGCGACCGACGGCGCGGCCGTCGGCAACTTTGGCTGCGGCGCGGCGCTGGCGGACGGTCCGAACGCCAGGCCTGTCGCCGTCAGTGAGAGCCCGAGCAGACCCACTGCGACTTTGCGCACGTGGTACCTCCGGTGTGAGGGAACCGGCCCAACGGGGGTACGGGCCGGTGGGAGATCGATCCCACTAGTGGGACCAATGGTGAACATAGACACTGCTGGGACGGGTGGGAAGACGGACGCGTCGATTTGTTGCAAGATTTTGTTGGGAACGCTTTTCACCGTCACACATCCGCGCTTCATCAGCCATGTTGACCAGCGATGATTGCCCCGATCCCGTATACAGCGACCCATTTCGATCAATGTGATCGATGTACGACAGTGGGGCCGGCAGCGTCTCCGCCACCGGCCCCACCGTTCAGTTGTCGATCCGCGAAACCGCTACTTCTTGGCCGGGGTCACGTAGATCGTGGCCGACGAGTTGTCCCCGGCCGCCTTCTTGATGGTGAGCGAGACGCCGTAGTTCACGCCCTGGTCACCGGGGTTGCCGGTGCCCAGCACGATCGCGCCGCCGCCCAGGGTCACGCCGTAGAACTCCGGCGCCGGGCTGCCATCCGGGTTGGTGACCCGGGTGGTGTACGGCGCGTTGTCGCGCGACGGCAGGACCACCGAGGCGTCGTTGTCCCGGGCGTACGCGGCACCGTCGCGCATCTCGATGCCCGGGTACCAGCCCTGGGCGTCGGTGAACTTCTTCACCGGCGGCAGACCCTTGAACTTCGTGCAGTACGCGCTGTACGGCTCGTCCGCCGCCTCCAGGCACTCGGTGAACGGGTACGTCCGCTGGAGCGTGAAGGCCGCGTTCGACGACTGCGGGCGGCTGGGCAGGTTGTCCGTCACCGACGGGTCCTTCACCGCCGCCTCGCCGGTGCGGCGCAGCGGGTCGAAGTGCGAGTCGACGATGAGCAACCCGCCCTTGGCCCCGTAGCTGGGCAGTGCGGTCATCTGCCCGGTGACGTGGTTGACGTCGCCGCGCGCGGTGTCCCGGTACCAGACCAGCATGCCCGGCGCGTTGTACTTGATCCGGTCGACCTTCCACGCCTCGTGCGAGTAGATGGTGTCGTAGGTGTACTTCAGGCCCTCGTCGAAGCCGTCGAAGTTGCGCCACTCCGCCAGGTAGAACTGGGCGTGGATCTCGGTGCCGGTGGAGACCTTCCAGCCCCCGCCGGTGGTGTCGACGAAGGTGTCGACGGTGGCGGTCCAGCCGTTGGCGTCGCCCTCGACGTCGTCACTCCAGGTGGTGGCGCCGCCGCCGGTGACCGAGAAGTCGTCGACGAACCAGTTGCGCTCCTGGAACGCCTCGTCGGTGGCCTGGCGCAGGCGCAGCTGCACGGTCGTCCCGGCGTATGCCGACAGGTCGACGTAGTCGTGCCGCCAGCCGTCGGTGCTGCCGGTCAGGCCGTACTTCTTGCCGCCGAAGTCGTTCATCCGGCCGTTCGGGTCCGGGTAGCCGTCCGGCGTGGTGACCGCCGTGCCGGCCTCGTTGTACACCTTCTGCTCGGTCCAGGTCGTTCCGCCGTCGGTCGACAGCTCGACGAAGCCGTAGTCCCAGTCATCCTCGATGATGTAGTTGTTCCACATCCAGAACTTCGAGTCGGCAGCCGCCGGCACGTCGACCGAGCGGGTCAGCCTGACGTCGGCCCACTCCTGGTCGTTGTTGCTGTGCCACATCTTGGTGCCGCTGTGCGGGGTGGCCAGCGTCGTCACCTTGTCCGGCAGGTCGACCTTGATGCCGTCCTCGGAGTCGATCGGGGTGCGCGACGTCTGGCCGAGCTTCACCTCGCGGGGGTTCGACCCCTGGCGGATGGTCAGCGGGTCGGCCCAACCGAGCACCCACTTGTCCCAGATGCCCATGTGCGTGGGCAGCGCCTGGAAGATCTCACCCGAGTGTGAACCCGAGGCCATCAAATCCCAGAAGTCCACGTCGGAGTCGGCGTTGCCGGAGGTGTCGTAGAGGTCCGGCAGGCCCAGGTCGTGGCCGAACTCGTGGGCGAAGACGCCGACACCGGCGTCCTCCGGCTGCACGATGTAGTTCGACGCCTTGATGTTGGTGCCCGGGATGGTGTAGCCACCGGCGACCGTGGAGGAGTGCGCCCACACGGCGTACACACCCTCGGCGCCGCCGCCACGGGACTTGCCCTGGCCGGCGTGCACCAGCACGAGGTGGTCGATCACGCCGTCCGGCTCGAAGAAGTTGCCGTCACCGTCACGGTCGGCCTGGTCTTCGATGTCGTAGTCGGCCCACGGGAAGTTCGGGTCCTTCGCGACGAGCGCGTCGATCGCGTCGGTGGCCAGGCGGCCCGCGCCGGCCGGGTTGTCCGGGTGGCCGTTCATCGACTGCTCACGGCCGGGGACCCAGGCGCCGGTCTCGTCCTGGAAGCAGCGGTTGGCCGCGTACCAGCCCTCCGAGTGCGGCACGGTGATCCACGGGCTGGCCTGCCCGTCCACCGTGTACGCGTTCTTGGACATCTCCAGGTACATGTTGTGCATGGTGCGACCGGACAGGTCGATGCCCTTCTTGCCGTCCGGGCCCTTCAGGTCGGTGCGGACCCGCTCGGTGATGCCCTTCTTGCTGTAGAGCATCTTGTTGTAGTGCTGCGGCGAGAAGTCCGGCACCCACATGGAGTTGTTGTCCTTGTGGGGCAACCTCGCCGGGTCCGGGATCTTGTTGTGCTTCGGCCCGTTCTGGACCGTGCCGGGGACGCAGGTGCGATCCTCGAACACCGTCTTGGGGACCATCACGTCGGTGAAGTCGTCGTTGGCGTTGTTGTTGAACTCCACCAGCAGCGTCAGCAGCTTCGCCGTCTGGGTGGTCGGCGCCTTCTTGAACTTGCGGGGGTTCTGGCCCGTCTTCAGCGACTTGGCCTCGTCCTTGGCCAGTTGCCGTGCGGTCACCGGGTTGCCTTGGGCGTGCTTCTGGTCGAACTCACGCGCGGACTCCACGGCAGGGGTGTAGATGCCACCCTTGCCCTTCACCTCGCGGCCGGAGGTGCCCGGCTGTACCTCGGGCTCGGCGTAGTTGATGTAGTACTCGTCCGCCCCGATCACCGCCCGGGGGGTGTCGGACGAAGGCTTGGCGGCCGCGCTGCCACTCACGGTCAGTGACGTGGCCGCGAGGGCGATGACGGGCAACGCGACGAGTAGTCGTCGGCGCGACCCCGGACGGGAGTTTCTCTTCATGCCACTCCGTTCTCGGACAGATGACGTCGGCCGAACCCGGTGTGCCGTGAAGCTCATCGGGGCCGCCCGACGAGCGTGAAACTAAATGACGAACAACCCGTACGGCAGGAACGTGATCGATGCGTTATCTGTTTAACCGGGATATCACATGGCCCTTGGTGGCGTACCTCCACAAAAGACAACGGTGGGTGACGGTCCGCCCGGACCGCCACCCACCGCTGGGGTACGCCTACCGTCAGTCCTCGTCGGACTTCGTGCCGCTCATCCCCGAGGAGATCAGGTCCATCACCGAGGAGTCCTGCAACGTGGTCACGTCGCCCAGCGACCGGTTCTCCGCCACGTCCCGCAGCAGCCGGCGCATGATCTTGCCCGAACGGGTCTTCGGCAGCTCCGGCACCAGCATGATCTGCCGCGGCTTGGCGATCGGGCCGAGCGTCCTCGACACGTGGTTACGCAGGTCGGCGATGAGCTGTTCGCCGGCGTCACCGGCGATGTCCGTGCTGCCCCGCGGAATGGCGAACGCGACGATCGCCTGACCGGTGGTCGGGTCGGTCGCGCCGACGACCGCCGCCTCGGCCACCGACGGATGCGAGACCAACGCCGACTCCACCTCGGTCGTCGAGATGTTGTGCCCGGACACCAACATCACGTCGTCCACCCGGCCGAGCAGCCAGATGTGCCCGTCGTCGTCCTTCTTCGCGCCGTCGCCGGCGAAGTACATGCCCTGGAAACGCGACCAGTACGTGTCGATGAACCGGTCGTCGTCACCCCAGATGGTGCGCAGCATCGACGGCCACGGCTCGCGCAGCACCAGGTAGCCGCCACCACCGTTCGGCACCGACTGGCCCTGGTCGTCCACCACGTCGGCCACGATGCCCGGCAGCGGCGTCATCGCCGAACCCGGCTTGGCCGCCGTCACCCCCGGCAACGGCGAGATCATGATGGCGCCGGTCTCGGTCTGCCACCAGGTGTCCACGACCGGCAGCTCGCCCCGGCCGATGTGCTGCCGGTACCACATCCACGCCTCCGGGTTGATCGGCTCGCCGACGCTGCCCAACAGCCGCAGCGAGGACAGGTCGAAGCCGGCCGGGATGTCGTCGCCCCACTTCATCATCGTGCGGATCAGGGTGGGAGCGGTGTACAGGATGCTCACCTTGTACCTGTCGACGATCTCCCAGAACCGGCCCTTGTGCGGCGTGTCCGGGGTGCCCTCGTACATCACCTGGGTGGCGCCGTTGGAGAGCGGGCCGTACACGATGTAGGAGTGCCCGGTGACCCAGCCGATGTCGGCGGTGCACCAGTAGACGTCCGTCTCCGGCTTCAGGTCGAACACCGCGTGCGTGGTGTACGACGCCTGGGTGAGGTAGCCGCCCGTGGTGTGCAGAATGCCCTTCGGGCGAGCCGTGGTGCCGCTCGTGTACAGGATGAACAGCGGATGCTCGGCGTCGAACGGCTGCGCGGTGTGCTCGGCCGACGCGGTCTCCACCGTCTCGTGCCACCAGTGGTCCTTTTCCGACCACGCCACGTCCTCGCCGGTGCGGCGGACCACGAGCACGTGCTCCACCGACGGCGAGTTCGCCACCGCCTCGTCCACAGTGGGCTTCAACGCCGACGGCTTGCCCCGCCGGTAACCACCATCCGCGGTGATCACCACCTTGGCGCTGGCGTCCTGGATCCGGTTGCTCAACGAGTCGGCGGAGAAGCCACCGAAGACCACACTGTGCGCGGCGCCGATCCGGGCGCACGCCAACATCGCCACCGCTGCCTCCGGGATCATCGGCAGGTAGATGGCCACCCGGTCGCCGGCGGTCACCCCCAGGTCGGTGAGCGCATTCGCCACCCGGCAGGTCAGCGCGTGCAGGTCCGCGTACGTGATGGTGCGGGTGTCGCCCGGCTCGCCCTCCCAGTGGATCGCGACCTTGTCGCCCCGGCCCGCCTCGACGTGCCGGTCCAGGCAGTTGTACGCGACGTTGAGCTGCCCACCCACGAACCACTTCGCGAACGGCGGGTTCGACCAGTCGAGCACCTCATCCCACTTCTTCGACCAGGCCAGCCGATCGGCCTGCTTCGCCCAGAAGGCCAGCCGGTCGGCCTCAGCCTCGGCATACGCGTCGATTGTGACGTTGGCGTGCGCGGCGAGTTCGGCCGGCGGGGGGAACTGGCGCGTCTCGCTCAGCAAATTGGCCAATGCCTCGCTCATGCCGTGGCTCCTCATCCTCGGGGTGACCTGCGTCTCGATGGCACGAGGGTAGTCGCGGAGCCCTCGGCCGGCCACGGCTGCCCAGCGCCTCGCGCCGAGTGGCCCCCGCCGCGCGCCCGACGGCCCATCCCCGCCGGTCCCGCCCGGGTCACCGCGCGAGGCGCCGTGTCGACCTTGCCCGTGCCGCCCGGGTCGGGTGGTCCGGGTCGCGTTGCGGGCGGGTGCGGCCCGCCGGGCCGGGCCGGGTCGTTAGCGTGGCGGGGTGACCACCGACCCGCTCGCGCCCCTGCTCGCGCTCGCCGACATCGCCGCCGCCGTCGAGGAGGCCCGTGAACGGTTCGACCAGGCGCTCGGGCACCGGGCGCTGCGCCGGCACGGTGGACAGGTCGCCGCCGAGGTCAGCCTGCGCTCCGCGGTGGCCAGCGCGGCCCTCGAAGGGGCTGTCCACGAGCGCGAGGCGGTCCGGGCCGGCACCGTCACCGACCCGGTGCTCCAGGGGGCGCTGCGGGTCGCCGGGGCACTGCCGGGTCTGAGCGAGCTGTGGCCGAAGGCGCCCCGCCAGGCCCTCGCCAAGCTGCACGTACTCGCCGCCCGCGACATCGTCCCCGAGGCCGAGCTGGGCCGCCCGGTGGCCGACCCCGTGGTCGCCACCCGGCTGGACGGGCTGGCCGGCCTCGTCGCCGGCGGCACGAAGGTCTCCCCGCTGGTGCTCGCCGCAGTCGTACACGGGGAGTTGCTGAACCTGCGCCCGTTCGCCGGGCCGTCCGGCGTGGTGGCCCGTGGGGCCGCCCGGCTGGTGCTCCTCGCCAGCGGCCTCGACCCGCGCGGCCTGCTCGCCGTCGACGTCGGGCACCGCGAGCGGGAGCCCGAGTACGTCGGCGCGGCCGGTGCCTTCGCCACCGGCACGCCGGACGGGCTGCGCTCCTGGCTACGCCACTACATGGCCGCCGTCGAGGTGGGCGCCGACCAGCTCACCGCCATCGGAGACGAGATCCTCGCCGCCGCCTGAGCGGTGTCGGTGGATTGGTCAGGCGGTGGTGGCTCGGGTGCGACGGTGCCGGCCGTACCAGGCGATGCCGATGGCCACGCCCACCCCGACGCCCAGAGCCGCCGCGGCCACCGGGACCGCCGGCCGTTCCCGCAGCCGCCGGCCCAACGGGATCGGATGCCGGAACTCCAACACCGGCCACGCGTTCTCCGACGCCAGCTTGCGCAACTGCCGATCCGGGTTGACCACACTGGGGTGGCCTACGCACTCCAGAAGCGGGCGATCGCTGTACGAGTCGGAATAGGCGTACGAATCAGCCAGGTCGTAGTCCCGCGCAGCGGCCAACTCGCTGACCGCCTCCACCTTGCTCGGGCCGGCCGCGTAGAACTCGACCTCGCCGCTGTACCGGCCGTCCCGCACCGTCATCCGGGTGGCGATCACATCGGTCACCCCGAGCAACTCGCCGATCGGCCGGACCATCTCCTCACCGGACGCCGACACCAGCACCACGTCCCGCCCAGCCGCCTGATGCTCCACGATCAGGGCGGCGGCTTCGGCGTACACGTAGGGGTTGATCAGCTCGTGCAGCGTCTCCGCGACGATCTGGCGGACCTGCTCCACCTGCCAGCCCTTGCAGAGCGCAGCCAGGTAGTCCCGTGTTCGGGCCATGGTCTGCTCGTCGGTGCCGCCCAGCCGGAACATCAGCTGCGCGTACGCCGACTTGACCACGTCACGCCGGGTGATCAGCCCATCCCGGTAGAACGGCCGACCGAACGCCAGGGCGCTCGACTTGGCGATGACGGTCTTGTCCAGATCGAAGAAAGCGGCACTTCGGCCCACGGCGCGAAAGTCTAGCCGGATGGTCTATCGTCGGCGGGTGCCCGGGGTCATGCCACCCCTCAGACCTGCGGGCTCTCCGCTTTGCGTGATCACGCTCACACTCTGCGAGGAGATTTTCGCACTGAGTGGAGTCGGCACCACTCGACGTGACGGGCCCGCTCAGGCAGACTTGTCCGTACGACGAGCTTTCACATCCTCGAAACAAGCAGACCCTCAGCGGTTGCACCCCCCGTGACCGCTGAGTGGTTCGGCTCGACCCCCCCCGGAGCCGAACCTCCGACGACCCCCGTCTCCCCCCGACGGGGGTCGTCCCTTTGCCGGGAGCGCTTCCGGCCAGGTAAAGGCACACCTCCCGGGTCGGCCGGTCGAGGCGACGGGCGGAAAGTCAGCGAATCGGCAGCGAAGGTCAGCCGGGCCGTCGGCGTAGTGCTCGGGCCCGTGTGTGTACAGGTGCCGAGCGCGCCAGCACCGCCGCAGCGGTCGGAGGTCCGCTTGCTGTTCCCGGCCGTTCCGATCTGTCACGTCGGCGGGGACGCTCCATGGACTGAGTCCTCCGGTGGAAGTTTAGTTGCGCGTACCAGGATCTGTGCTTGAGAGCCTCGACGGCCTGACGGAGAGAGCCTGAAGCCCTCTACCCAGATCCACTCGTCGCGCGGCGGGCGGTTAGCCACCAGCCGTACCCCGGTCACCCACAACCGCACCGGCCCGTCCGAGGGCAGAAGACGATCGACCGCGTCGATGTCCAGCACCGCGCCGAGTCGTACCCGAACGTCAAACACCGCGCCTCCTCATCACCGGCGCCACGCTGCGAGGCGGCGCGCTGTCGGTCTTGCCTGGCTGGATTTGAAGCCCGGCGATCTGCACAAAGACCTCCCGCCGCGCCAGCGCCTCGCCGCTCGCCGGCTTGATCGAGTAACCGGTGAGCCATACCCAGCCGTAATACGTCGGCTTGTCGCACACCGAGGTCACCCGCAGCCACAGCACCCGATCGCCGCCGAACTGCACCGACGCCCGACCATCGATCAGCACCAGATCACCCGGAACGGGGACACCCGGCTGACGCGGCGTCGGTGTGCGAAGCGCCGAGGCGGGCGGGCTATTCACGGGCCGTCGTTCGGGTCGCGGCCCCACACCAGCACCCACCCCGGGCCAGCCTCAGCAGGTCGCCGCGCGACCGGAACCCGCGCAGTCCAGGCAGGACCGTCGGGCCAGAGATCGGTTCCGCTCCGACCCACGCCCCATCCCCCGGACAGCGGTGCGGGCGAGGGTGTACTTCCAGCCCGCGCCCGAGCAGGATTGGCAGTTGCTCGATACGTTCGGCCCCGTCATGCACACAGGTTGTGGCACATACCGCCCAGCAACCCGGAAAATCCTTCCGGGGTCGCAGCCGACCGAGGGGAGACGGTGAATCAGTGCGCGGAAGAACCAACAACCTGACCATCGGCGAACGCGTCGCCTGGTACCGCTACCGACGCGGCCTGTCCCAGGAAGTCCTCGCCGGACTCATCGGCCGCACCGCCGACTGGATGGGCAAGATCGAGAACAACCGGATCGAGCTGGACCGGCTCTCCGTCATCAAGTCCCTCGCCGAAGTCCTGGACGTCTCCCTCGGCGACCTGCTCGGCGAACCCTCGCTGCTCGACTGGACCGGCGACAGCGGCACCGCGACCGTCCCCGGCCTCCGTGCCGCCCTGATGGACTACCGCGTCCTCGGCCCCTTCGGCAGCGGCACTGACGCGGAGCCAACGAGCGTCGCTGTGCTCAGGAGGGAGGTAGGCGCACTCTGGGATGCCTACCAGGACTCCCGTTTCGGGTATGTGACCGGCCGCCTGCCCGAGCTGCTGCACCGCGCCCAGGCCGCCGCCGACCACCACGACGGCGAAGACCAGGACCAGGCCCGTCGGCTCCTCGGTTTGGCATACCAGCTCGCGGCTACCCAGCTCACTAAACTCGGGGAGAGCGACCTGGCGTGGATCGCCGCCGACCGCGGCTTGGCCGCCGTCCGACCCACGGGTGACCCTCTTGTCACCGGCTCCCTGTACCGCTCCGTCGGACATGCCCTGCACGCCACCGGCCGCTACACCGAAGCTCTACGCCTCACCGAAGACGCTGCTGGCTACCTTGAACCTCACCTAACGCACGCCACACCAGCGCTGCTCTCCGTCTACGGGACGCTGTTCCTGTCCGGCTCGATGGCCGCAGCCCGCTCCAACGACGTCCCCACCACTCGTACCTTCCTCGCCGCCGCCGACAAGGCCGCTGCCCGACTCGGCGCCGATGCCAACCACCTCTGGACCGCGTTCGGCCCGACCAACGTCGCCATCCACCGCGTCGCCACGGCCGCCGAGCTGGGCGACCTGCAGGTCGCCATCGACCTCGGCCCGCGCGTCGACACCGCCGGGCTACCGATGGAACGCCGCGTACGACACGCCCTCGAAGTCGCCCGCGCCTACAGTTCGTGGAACCGCGTCGACGACGCCCAGGCCGTCATCCTCGACGCCGAACAGATGGCACCCGAGCAGGTTCGGCACCACTTTCTCAGCCGCCAACTCGCGCTGACCTGGATCCGACGGCAGCGCGGCAAGCCCTCGGTCGAACTGGTTGGCCTGGCCCAGCGACTCAAGGTGCTCGACTGAACCCAGTCCATCTAGGCTGCCCTGGTGACGGCCAACGAGATGCCACCCATGGCAACCCCACGCGTCGCCGCCGGCGCCCTCTTCTTTGACGCCGACGGCCGAGTCCTTCTCGTAAAGCCCAGCTACAAAGACCATTGGGACATCCCGGGGGGCTATGTCGAACCCGGCGAGTCCCCTCGGGCGGCGTGCAAACGCGAGATTGGAGAAGAGCTTGGCCTCACGGTACCTCTTGGCCCCATGCTCGTCGTCGACTGGGCACCCGCCGACAATGAGGGCGACAAGCTTCTCTTCGTCTTCGACGGTGGCATCCTCACCCCCGAGCAGGAACGATCCATCCGCTTCGGGGACGGCGAGCTGACTGAATGGCGATACGTCGATATTGATGCCCTCGATCACTACGGGCCGACCAGGCTTGCCCGCCGACTCCATACGGCAGCGACGGCCCGCTCCAGAACGAAAGCAATCTACGCAGAACATGGGGCACCTAAATAATCGCACCAAGAGATGCGGATTACCCGACCGAAGCCAGCTTCACGCTCAACCTTCCTTCACCTTTCTGCTAGCCCTGGAATGCGCGCCCTCCTTGTAACCGGTATTGCAGTACGGATGTGTTACTTGTCCATTTTCAGGCGCACCCGTACCGCCACCTTCTTTCCGGATCTTGTGGTCAATTGACATAGATCCCTTAGGAACGCGAGCCGCACACAGTGCGCAACTCGGGGCAGAGCTCAAATAAGTTCTAAGATAAATAGTATTCTTCGTCTCAGACGAAAAGTTCCGACCATGCTTACGGTCTTCCGTGCTTTGCGGCTTAAGGTGTGACATCAGCCGAGGATGAGCCCGAAGTTTCGCCACGATTGCCACTTCGTTGGACTCACCAGAGGAAAGCTCTTCAAACAACGTGAGATACATTTGCAGAATCGGCTGAAGAGGTCGGAGACCACCCCCGTATCCTTTAGACAGCTGGTTTCGAAAATAGTTGTACTTGACCAGAAAATCTTCAAACCGTGATCGCACATCGGTGAACTTATGCAGATCTCGTCGCCTTTCGAGCTCAAGTGCGAACTCTACTGCAGCAACAAAGGCGGAGGGTTGAAACCTTCCTGTCGATCCATAGAAATAGACCGCAGGGTGGAATCCTAGCGAAGCTGGCCCATTGCCGGCTATACGACTCGCAGCCCTCCAGACGGACTGCATAAATTGCATCGTTGCGCTGCCATCCCGGTCGTCGGGTAGCATCTCAGAACTGGCACTGCCTCCGCTTCGGCGATCCTCACTGCGCTGCCACATTTCTGGCTTCAGACCGTTCACCCAGTTAACAAGTCCGAAAACCATGTTCAAGCTGTCAGCCGAATACCCGTTCCCGCCCGCCGGAAGGTCAGCACTTCTAATAGGCATTTCTAGATCAGGTTTGAAGATTAGAGCGTAAACCTCTTCAGCGATGCTCTCAATTTTTGCCTGGGTTGGCGCATCAAACTCAGACCAGTACTTGTGACCCGTGCCAGCGCGGATGAACGCACGGGCAGCCATCGCATTAGGCTTCCGCCGCGCCTTGATGATGTCGAGTTCCGTCTGATTAATCGGTGTCGCGTGTTGATTAATCCTGTAGAACGAGTCCTCGGCTTTACCCGCCTCACCAACCACCCACTGAAGGTGAACAGCAAACGAGCTCAAATTGCGCGCAAGTCGGGTTTGCTTCTCGGTGCTTTCTTCCGGGTGGCGTAATGCCGAAGCTAAGGAGATGTAGGTGCCCACCCTTTCCTCGACCGCCTGCCGTGCGGCTTCCGCCGCCCTCCTTTGCTCTCTCGGGATGTTGTTCGCGAAGAATTTGACCGAGATATCTTTGTCGCCATAGTCATCGTTCACCCAAGCTGCTAATGCACTTAAGCGATGCGCGCCATCTATGACGAAAATGTTCCCACTTTCAGGCGAACGCCAAAGGATAATCGAGGGGATCAGGTCTCCTTCAAGGAAACTCTCAACTAGCTCAGCCACCTTCTCTGGTGTCCAATTTGAGGTTTCTCGCTGAAAGTCCGGCTTGCGAAGAACATGATACGTCAAGCTTTCTATGGAAAGCTCCGTAACCTTCATCGTGTTAGTAAGGCTTGAGGGGCCCGATGCACCCCCAGGTGCGACGATCCGGAAATCCTCACGCTTAATGAGCGCATCCAGATTTACTAAATGCTTAGCCATTCGGCCTCCCCATTGCCGCGACCTCCTCAAGGTACTATCTAGAGCATTTGACGAACATGTTGCCGAAACGTTCTCATTAGGATCAAGGTGGCCCGCAAGCGGCCCGCGCCGGCCCGACCCGGCCTGCTGGCGGCCTTCGGCCGGCATCGGCCGGGCCAGCCGGCCACGCTGGCCGACGACAGAACCTAAAGACCTAGGGGCTCCGGCCCGAACCCCGACCCTCCCCAGAGATGCCCCGGCGCTAGTAGCTCACATTCTCATGCCTTGAACTGCCACCACCGGCGGACGTTGTCTCCGCCCTTCGATTCAGGGCCCACCCATGCCTCATCCACGTCCTCGCCCTGCTCGAAGTGCTTCACGTCTAGGCGGACGATACGACGGGCAGAGATCACCGAGAACTGGGCATCCACTCGTCCAGTCAGCCCCTCCTTAGAGGTCAAGGAGATTGGAGCCGACAGCAGGATCTCCCGATCCTGAGTCTCCTCAGGTACGGGGCTGAAGGAATACAGCCTGCCCTGCACGTAGCTGCCATCGTCCATGGAGGCACCCACGAAGATGGGCCCGGCGCCCTCTTCGTCGTACATGTGCATGACCTTGTGCCAGGCAGACCTAGTGTCGATACTGCCGCCGTTTGAGCCCGTCATCGAGCCCAGCACCCGGCTGAACCCGAGCCTTTTACTTATGTCGAGAACGCGAGGGTGAGCAGCAGCCACGCCGATCACGACCGCCCCGACAAGTAGAGCGAAGGACCACCAGGCCACGCTGACATGGTGCTCTCGGGCGTAGCTGGCCGGATCCCTGACTAGCTCGCGAACGTTCAGGGTGTGATCCGGAAGTAACGCCCGTAGACCCGTATGAAGCAGGGCGACGGCGGCCAGGCAGGCAACGCTGGCGAAAACCACCGTTAGCGATTCCCGGAAGGGTGAGAAGACGCCCCTCGGGGTCGTCCGCTCTCGAAGCAGAACGTAGGCAAAGCCGGGGGCAAGCAGCGCGACGAACAGCACCAACCCGACGAGGCTGGACGGGACCACCCGACTGCCCCTCCTACTTCGTCTTCTTCGACCCGGACTTGTCGGACGCCTTCGCCTCGGGGCTCAGTTTTGTGGACCGCGGTGGCTTCTGGGCCGTAGACACCGTCTCCTGCCGGAACTCACCGCTCGGCGTACTGACGTGCCGCTTGCCACTCGACTTGTCGCTGCCTTTTGCCATGTTGGGCCCCTCCGGGATTCGTGCCCGCCGCGCCCGAGCAGCGTACGACAACGCGACGCCGCTGGCTAACGAGTGGTAGTCGGGATGTCGACAAGCACGCCAGCCCTAGATGTGACGATCGCAAGGTGGTCAACGTCCTTCGCGAGCCGGGTGATTGGCTGCCGCGCCGCTTCGCGGCTTGCCACCGGATACCGGGGTCCAGGCGCGCGGAAAACCGGCGACACGGCAAGCCGCCCCCGGCCCAACAGGCCGGGGGCGGTAAGCCACACGCCGCCGGACAGCCACGCGCCCACCGCGCTGCCTTGCCAGCAACCGGTGTCCCAGGCGGTCAAGAGCGGTCATGATCGGGCAGCACGCCACCCACACTGACTAGGCGTTCCGGGCAGATCCCGACTGCCGAGAACGATCTTCCAAATTGAGCTTCTGGCGGGCGAAGACGAACCGCTTCCGTACCTGGAGCGCAGGTCACGCTGCCGATAGCGTTGGTTCTGTGACGGAAGAGGTTCGGCGAGCCGTCCGGCTGCTCTGTGACCAGGCACTCACCGGCGTTGGTCGATGGTCGGGGCGGGCTCCACTTCGGGATGCTCTGTACCACGCGACACGTGGGCGGATCGACAAGCGCCCGCGCTACTCGGTCGGCCAACTCCCGACCGTTGACACACCCTGGCAGGACACCGCATCAGGTAGGTACTTCGGTTGGCGGTGCCGACAGGGGAACCTCAACCGGGAGTTCGCTTTTGCCGTCGAATACATCGTGTGCCCGCACTGCCGAACAGCCTGGGTCGACAAGCCGTACACCGCTGAGGAGTACCAGCGTCAGGGCCTTGCTTCGGTGGCTCTGTGGGCACTTCGTGAGGAGAATCCAGGACTGTACTGGTACACCGGCAGCGGGCACCTGGGCGAGGCCAAGGCGTTCTGGGTGGCCGTTGGACGTGGTGTGCCTGGTGCCTACCGTCAACGCGAGCTGTGCGAGCACATCGACAGGCATGGGGGATTGAAGCCGAACTGGCGACTTCGGCGAGAGCGGCGCCGGGCGGCCAGTAGCGCCCGTCACGGTTGATCGCTGGCGGTTCGGCGCAAAGCGCAGGAAGTCAGCGGATCGTCAGCGAACGTCGTACCGCGCAGCCCGGCTCGATCATGCTCGACGGCACGACCGATGCGCCTGACCACGCGGTACGGCACTTGATCACACTCCCTGCTACGTCAGGTCACTTTCCCCCCGACGGGGGTCGTCCCTTTGCCGGGAGCGCTACTCCGCTGGTCACAGGTCGTCCTCCGGCTCGTCCAGATCGTCCATCGGCGGCGTTTCTGCGGCCAGAGGAGAGCCCTGGCCTGGACGGCGCTACGAGCGGTGCAGCCGTTGCCGGACGTGCGCGGACGCGGTGCACAGAGCTCGTAAGCGAGGGGTCAAGGTTTGCGCTGAGCGGCCAGCAGCTCGCGGGCCTCGGCCAGGAGCTCGCGCAGCTCGTCGCGGTCGCGGCGGGCGCGCATGCGGCTGCGGTCCTGCGGGCTGGTGCGTACCAGGCCGAGAGCGTCGGCGGTCTCTTGTGGCACACGCGCGCGCACCAGATTGCCGACGTGGTACCGGGTGGAGGTCTGGGTGACCTTCCGCTCCTCGGGGCTGTAGCCGGCCTGGGCGTACAGCTCGCGTACGGCGTACCGGTACATTCCGGTGCGGCCGGTCCAGTCCGGGTCGCCGGACGGCGTCAGGTAGTGCTCGCGCAGCTCGACCATCTGCTCGGCGAGGTCGCGCAGATGGATCGTGCGGCGCTCGGCGGTGGTTTGTTGCGCAGCACGAAGGATACGCACGATCTCGCGCTCGATGTGCTGCTTAGAGGCGGCCATGCCGCGACAATACGCGCGCGCGTGAGCGCAAAAAGAAGGGCCTGGCCGGGGTGCAACTGCCGCATTCCCACCACGGCCTCGTCGTGACGTGCGGCGTCAATTCCCGCTTGACCTTGGGAGGGTTTTCACGATCGCCTCTGCCAGCATCGTCGCCTTCTCTTGAGCCATGGCGGTGATCTCGGAGGCGGAGTTCTGCTTGCGAGGCCAGAGCGTGAGGGCTTCGATGCTGATCAGCAGTGATCCGTGCGCGAACACCAGCCGGGCGTCGCCGGGCAGATAGTCCACCCCTGCGTCGATCTCCGGGTTCACTCGTTTCACCGTCGCCGTGGTTAGCCGCGCGCTCGTCGAATCGATGGTCACCGCGCGTGACCCCCACCGGGCAGTCGCTTGGCCGATGTTGAGGCGGAACTCGTCGCTCGTGCAGTTCGCGCCTTGGTTGCGGCGGCGACGGCCGCAGACGCATCGGGCAAATGGACCACCCTGACGTCGAAGAGGGTCATCGGGGGCTGGATGTTCTGGAAAGACGGCACGGGGTTGACCTCAAGGCCAGCGGCCCACACTGCATTGAGCTGCAGTCGGGCCCCCTTTGCCCGGTCCGGATCGGCGATGAGCAGGTCGCAGGGTTCGTACCACGCTTCTCCGGTTTCGATCTCGCCCTGCCGAATGTCGTCGCCGACACCGGCCTGCTTGACCAGCCCGCCGATAGTCGCCATCAGAGCCTGCGGCTCGTTGGGTAGAGCCGAGTGCGTGGGACCGTGTGATCGCCGTGCGGCGTGTAATTTGCCGAACGGGACGAGCTGAGGAGGGGAATCGGTGGCTGCTGGTGGCTTCTCGTCGAAACGGCTGGCTCGGCTGCGGGGGTTGCTTGAGCACCATGTGGAGTCCGGCTTCGTCCCGGGCGTGGTGACCGTCCTCGCGCGGCACGGCGAGGTGCACATCGAGGCGACGGGTCATCTTGCGTTCGAGGGCCCGGGGTCGCGGACGCCGATGGCGGCTGACACGATTTTTCGCCTGGGCTCGATGACGAAGCCGATCGTGGCCGCGTGTGCGATGACCCTGGTCGAGGACTGCACCCTCCGTCTCGATGACCCGGTCGACGAACTCCTGCCGGAGTTGGCGGACATGACAGTGCTCGCCGATCCGCACGGTCCGCTGGGCGCCACCGTCCCGGCGGAACGCCCGATAACCCTGCGGGACGTACTGGACGGCACCCTCGGCACCGGCATGGTCCCCGCCGAGCCGGGAACGGTCCCGATCGCCGACGCGCTCAACGCACTCGAATATCCGTCGCCGGACGAGTGGATCCGCCAGCTCGGCGCCCTTCCGCTCGTCCATCAGCCGGGTGAGCGCTGGATGTACGACACCGCCGCCAACGTGACCGGTGTGCTCATCGCCCGGGCCACCGGCGTGTCCTTCGGGGATGCCGTGCGCGAGCGGGTCTGCGAGCCGCTTGGCATGACCGACACCGCGTTCAACGTGGGTAGCGAGAGCATCGACCGGTTGGCGACCGCGTACGAGCAGGACAACGCCGCCACCGGCGAGCCGGTCGTCGAGGACGCCCCCGACGGGCGGTTCAGTCGACCCCGGATGTTCGAGTCCGGTGGCGGTGGGCTCGTCTCGACCGCCCAGGACTACCTGGCCTTCGCCTCGGCTCTGCTCGCCGGGGGCGCACACGGCGGTGAGCGGGTGCTGTCGCGACCGGCGGTGACGCTGATGACGAGCGACCACCTGACGCAGGCGCAAAAGGCCGTCTCCGGGTTCTGGCCCGGATACTTTGACGCCATCGGCTGGGGTTTCGGAATGTCGGTTCGGACCCGCCGTACGCACCTCGGGCCCTCGGTCGGCAGCTACGGATGGCCCGGCTTCTACGGCACCGCCTGGTACAACGACCCCGCCGAGGATCTGACGGCGATGGTGTTCATGCAGCGGGCGCACGCTGGCGACCAGCGGCTGCCGATGTGGCACGACTTCTGGACCACCGTCTACCAGGCGATCGACGACTGACCGCAGCGTTCGTTTCCCGGTCGGCGGCACCCGCCCGAGGCCGCGCGGTAATCCTCAGGTCCTCAGCGACACAAGCCATTGTGAGAGTCGCCGAGGCAATGGGGGTTCGGGTGGGTCCACCGAAGAAGCGGGACGAGGGCTGGTTCACCAGTCTCTACGCCGCCGAGTACGAGCACATGGTCCGATACGGCCTGCGCCGGCTCGCTGACCGGGATGCGTCCGCGGAGCTTGCCCAGGAGGTCTTCGTCGTCGCCTGGCGTCGCCGCGCCGAGGTGCCGGAGCGCAGCCTGCCCTGGCTGTACGGGGTGGCCCGGCGCCTTCTGGCGAACCAGTGGCGGTCGCGACGTGCCGCACCGGACCTCCTCTCGATCACCGATGTCGACCTCGAGCGACTGGCCGGATCGTCGGGCGCCGACACGAGCGTCGGTGTCGCCGACATTCGGACTGCTCTGGCCAACCTGAACGACCTCGACCAGGAGATCCTCCGGCTGGTCGGCTGGGAGGAGCTGACGGTGTCGGAGGCGGCCAGGGTTCTCGGTTGCACCGGGGCGACCGCTGCGGTGCGCCTGCATCGCGCGCGCCGCCGTCTTGCCGAAGCGATGTCGGACCGGCCCGGGCAGACCCGGCGTAGCCCGGTGTTGATAACCATTCGAGAGGATCTGTGATGTTCGGAGCAGAGCCAACCCGTACTCTTCTCGGTCCGGCCGACCCGGCCCGGAACGCCGCCGTCGGGCCACCGCTGGTCTCGGCGCGCGAGCTGATCGACCGCGCCGACGCCACCGAGACGGTGGCCGGGCGTCGTCGCGTACGACCGGCACGCCGCGTGGTCCTGGTGGCCGGCACGCTGGCGGTCGCGGTGGGTGCCGTGGCGGTGCTCCAGCCGTTCGGCGGGGGCGCAGCGGACACGCCGGACGAACCGGCGGCGGCAGCGGGGTTGGTACTCGTGCCGGTCGCGTACCAGTTCGACGCGAATCCGCCGGCCGCCGGCCCGCAGCTGCGCATGCTGGCCGACAAGATCAAAGACGCGGCGTACGACCACCAGAGCGGGCGCTACATGTATCACCACTCGAAGCTGTGGGGCGATCCAGTGATGACGTCCGCCGATGGTCGCCACCACGTGGCCTTTGCCAGCGAGACGAAGGTCTGGCGGGCCGCAGACGGGACCGGTAGCCAGGCCAGCTCCCAACTGGAGCCGCAGTACCCCGACCAGGAGTCTCGGGACTACTGGCAGCGCGAAAGCAGTGCGCGGCCGGCAGCCACCGGCACTCCCGCACCGAGTGTCATTCCGCTATCGCCCAGGGAGCTCAAGCCACCGTCGGCCGTCCCGTCCGAGCTGCGGGAGCGGCTGAAGGTCGAGTACGGGGCGGGGGCGGCGAGCAAGGAGGTCAGCACGCTCTACGGCCGGTACGTCGTACCGCGTGCGACCCGAGCGGCGGTCCTGCGGGTCCTCGCCGACGTGCCCGGCTTCCGCTGGCGGGGGCAGGTCACCGACCGCGCCGGCCGGCACGGAGTGGCCGTCACCTTCGACGACCGCGAGCACGACCAGCAATCACTTCTGATTTTCGACCCGACGACGGGCGAATTGCTCGCCGGTGAGCTGTTGACACTGTCGCCCGTGCGGATCAGCTCGTACAAGGTGATCCTCGATACCGCCTGGACCGACCGGGTCGGCTGACCGCCGACTTGCGAGGCCGCTCCTCTCGGGAGCGGCCTCGCTGTCTTTCCCGCAGCGGCAGTAGCTGCGACGTTGCCCCCACTCGTAGCAGATCAACTGTCTCGGCGGGGGTTTTCCACAGCCCACCAGGTTGTCCACAGGCGACTACATCTGGGCGGCCCGTGGGGCGGATTCCGAGCACTGTCAGCGGCATATCAGAGCCCGACCGCTGGAGGCCGCGATGCCACCCCGTACCACGGTTCCGCCGATCCGCCGGCTTCCGCTGGTCGTCACCGGCGACGACGATCTGCTCGATGATGTGCTCCGGTTGGCCGCCGTCGGCGGGACCGAGCTGGAGCTCGCCCGCGATCCGGCGGCTGCCCGTACCCGTTGGCTTTCCGCGCCCGTGGTGCTGCTCGGCGCCGACCAGGCTCAGGCGTGTCTGCGCGCCCGGTTGCCGCAGCGGCCCCGGCTGGTGCTGATCGGCCGGGCCGGTCAGCTCGACCCCGGCTGGCAGATCGCGGAGCTGATCGGGGCCGAGCACGTCGCCACGCTGCCGGCCGCGGAGCCGTGGCTGGTGGATCGGTTCGCCGAACATGATCCGGACCGCCCGGCCGGCGTCGACGCCCGGATCGTCGCGGTCCTTGGCGGTCGGGGCGGTGCGGGCGCGAGTGTGCTCGCCGGTGGTCTAGCGGTGACCGCCGCCCGATCCCGGCTGCGCACGCTCCTGGTCGACGCCGACCCGCTCGGTGGTGGTCTCGACCTCGTGCTGGGCTGGGAGCAGTTGGAAGGCCTGCGCTGGCCGTCGCTCACCGGTGCTGACGGGAGGGTGGACGCCCCGGCGCTGGTGCAGGCCCTGCCCAGCCGGGGTGACCTCGTGGTGCTCTCGTGGGACCGCGGCGAGATGCTGCCATTGCCGGCGACGGCGATGGCGGCGACCGTCGACGCGGCCCGCCGTGGGCGGGACTTCGTGGTGATCGACCTGCCCCGACAGTTGGACGACGCCGCCGTGGTGGCGCTGCAAGCCGCCGACCAGGCGTTCGTCGTCGTGCCGGCCGAGTTACGTGCCACCGCGGCCGCTACTCGGGTGGTGGCCGCAGCCGCCCCGCACTGCGCCGCGCTCTCGGTGGTGGTGCGCGGGCCCGCCCCTGGGCGGCTGCGGGCGCCCGAGGTGGCACGCGCGCTGGGCCTCCCGCTGGCCGGCACGCTGCGCCCCGAGCCGGGGCTCTGCCGTGGGCTGGAGCGGGGCGAGGCGCCGGCCGCCGGGGGCAAGGGCCCACTGGCCGCGCTCTGCCAACGGATCGTCACCGACCTGACCGGCGTGCCGGCCACGGGTGCGGCATGACCGGCCGGCCGGAGGACGGCACGCTCGCCGCCCGGGTACGACAGCGGATCGCCGCAGCCACCACCCCGGTCACCGCGGCGGCGATCGTCTCCGCGGTACGGGCCGAGCCAAGCGCCGCCGTGCTCGGTGACACGGCCATGCTGCGCATCGCCGACCGGGTGCGTGACGACCTCGTCGGTGCCGGGCCGCTGGCACCGCTGCTCGCCGACCCGGAGGTCACCGACGTCCTCGTCAACGGTGCTCGGGTCTGGGTCGACCGCGGCTCGGGGCTGCACCAGGTCGCCGTTCCGGTGGGCTCGCCCGAGGACGTCCGCCGGTTGGCGCAGCGGCTGATCGCCAGCGCGGGGCGTCGGCTCGACGACGGCTCCCCGTACGCGGACGCCCGGCTTCCCGACGGCACCCGACTGCACGCCGTGCTGCCGCCGGTGGCGACCGACGGTCCCTACCTGTCTTTGCGGACCTTCCGGCACCGGCCGTTCACCCTCGACGAGTTGGTGCGCCAGGGCACCGTGCCGCGACCGCTGGCACCCCTGCTCGCCGCCGTCGTCGCGGCCCGGCTGGCGTACCTGGTGACCGGAGGCACGGGGTCGGGCAAGACGACCCTGCTCAACACCTTGCTGGGCATGGTGCCGGCCACCGAACGGATCGTGCTGGTGGAGGACGCCGCCGAGCTGCGTCCGGGGCATCCGCACGTGGTAGGGCTCCAGGCGCGTACCGCCAATGTGGAGGGCACGGGCGTGGTCAACCTCGGGGACCTGGTCCGACAGGCGCTGCGAATGCGCCCGGACCGGCTGGTGGTCGGGGAGTGCCGGGGCGGTGAGGTGGTCGACCTGCTGGCCGCGCTCAACACCGGCCACGACGGGGGTGCCGGCACGCTGCACGCCAACACACCGTCCGACGTGCCGGCCCGGTTGGAGGCCCTGGGCATGTTGGGTGGGCTGCCCCGCGCTGCGCTGCACGCCCAGGTGGCCGCCGCGTTGCAGGTGTTGTTCCAGGTGCGACGCGGCAGCCAGGGCCGTGTCCTGGAGTCGGTCTGCCTGCTGCTGCCCGAAGGGCCCGAACGGATCGTCACCGTGGTGCCCGCCTGGGTACGCGGCAGCGGGCTCGGGCTCGCCGCCCGTGCACTCGGGGCGCTGCTGCGGGAACGTGGGGTGGCGGTGCCGCCCATCCTCAGCGAGCCGTGGCCCGGATCGGCGGGTCCGGCATGACCGCCGAGACGATGCTGGTCGCGGCGCTGCTCTTGGCCGCCGCCGCCCTGGTGGCATGGCCGGTACGCAGCATTCGGGCCCGCCGACGTCGCGTGTTGGCGCCGGGACGCGGGGTCGGCGGTCTCGATCCGGATGACGCCCTGGTGCAGTGGATCAGGGAACTCGGTCGCACGCCGGACGGGTCGGTCGACGGCACCGCCCCGACCTCGGGTCATCCGGTCGGCGTCGCCTGTGAGCCAGGTGCCGCAGCGGGTGCCCACGGAACACGGACGGCGCTCGGCTGGCCCGACCGGGACGTCAGCCGCCGCCCGAAATGGCCGGGAACGGCGCGCGGGCTCACCCGTCCGGAGGGTCCGACGCGCCCGCCAGCCCGTCGGGATCTCCGCCGGCCGGCGGGCACCGTTCGGCCGGAGGACGCCACCACCTTGCTCGATGCGGGACAACAGCCCGGCGAGTCGGCGGCCACGGTCGCGATCAGTGCCGGCCGTGTGGACGGGGGCGGTCGACACGACGTCTCCGGCCTGGCAACCGCCGATGGGCACGGCGACCTGGGCGCGGGCGGTCGGGGCGACGCGTCCGGTGTGGCGGTGGCCGGCGAGCGCGCGCTCGCCGAATGCCGTGACCATCGGCGCGTCGGCGCGAGCGACAGCACGCCGGGTACGCCGCCGTCGGTGCGCGTCCCGCGATCGATGACCCGGGTGCTGCCACTGGTGGGTCTGCTCGGTGGCGGTGTGGGCGCCGTGGTCGGCGGCCCGGTGGCGGCGGTCGCGATGGCCGGGTACGGCACGCTGGCAGTGCGCGGCGTGTTGCGGTGGCGCGCGAACCGGAGCGCCGAGCGGGACCGGCGACGTGGGCTGGATCAGCTCTGCGGCCTCGCGGCGGACCTACGGGCCGGCATGCCCGTTCCGCACACTCTCGGGGTGGCGGTCGTCGAGCGCGACGGGGGAGGCCGCCTACGTCAGCTGACCTCGGCGGCGGTGCGGCTGGCCGATCGGACCGGCGCGCCGCTGGCGGAGCTCGTCGAGCGGATCGAGGCGGACGCGCGGGCGACCGACCGGGGCCTGGCCGCAGCGGCAGCCCAGGCGGCCGGCGCCCGCGCCACGGCCTGGCTACTGGCGGCGCTGCCGATCGGTGGGATCGGGCTCGGGTACGGCATCGGCGTCGACCCGATGGCGGTGCTCCTGCACAGCACCGTCGGCGGAGTCAGCGCGGTTGTCGCGGTGGCCCTGCAGGTCGTCGGCCTGCTCTGGGCAGAACGGTTGGGCGCGACACCGGGGCGAGCCGCATGACGGCCCGGGGCCCGGCCGGCCAGCCCAGCATGTCGGGCCAGGCCAGCTCGACCGGTCGACGGCGGCCGGACGCGATTCGGCTCGCGGCGGCGCTGGGCGGGCTTGCCGTGGCCATCGTCGTCGAGGGCTGGCCCGGGCTGCTCGGCGCGCTGCCCGCCGCCATCCTGCTCGACCTCCTCCTACGGCGGATCGAGCCGCCCGCCGTGCGCAAGCGGCGGCAACAGGAGGCCGCCGACCTGCCGCTCGCAGCCGACCTCCTGGGCGCGGCGATGCGGGCGGGCGCCCCGGTGGATCGCTCGGTGCTGGCCGTCGCCGAGGCGCTGGACGGGCCGCTCGCTGGCCGGTTGGCCCGGGTGGGCCGCACGCTGCTACTCGGCGGGGGCCCGGCCGAGGCCTGGTCCGCATTGGACGGGGTGCCCGGCGCGGAGCGTCTCACCGCGGCGGCGTTGCGCTCGGCCAACAGTGGCGCCGCCCTGGCCGGCGCGCTGACCCGGCTCGCCGACGACCTGCGCGCCGACCGGGCCACCGCTGCCGAGGCATCGGCCCGCCGGGCGGGTGTGCTCATCGTCCTGCCGCTGGGGCTCTGCTTCCTGCCGGCGTTCATTCTCGCCGGCCTGGTGCCGGTGATCGTCGCCGTTCTCGGCGATGTGCTCTGACCCATCGAGAAGGGAAACAGTCATGCGCAAACTCATCGCACGCCTAAGCGGCGATGCCGGAATGAACACGGCCGAGTACGCCGTCGGCACGCTCGCCGCGGTCGCCTTCGCCGGCATCCTGTTGAAGGTGCTGACCTCTGGCAACGTCCAGTCGGCGCTGACCGCCGTCATCGACCGTGCACTGAAGTGATCGGGCGCCGGCAGGCCAGCCGCGATTCAGGGTCGAGCGTCTCCGGGCCGGTGGCACGCTGCGGGCGGAGGCTTCGCGTCCTCGTACGAGCTGCTGGCGGGGACCGGGGGTCCTTCACCGCCGAACTGGCGGCCGGCCTGCCGGCGCTGCTCCTGCTTTTGCTGGCCGGTCTGACCGCGGTCAACGCCGTCAGCGCGCAGGCGGGCTGCCTGCACGCCGCCCGGGAGGCGGCGCTCGCCGCAGCCCGGGGCGCGGACGGCAGCGCGGAGGGCGGTCGCGCGGCGCCGCCGGGGGCGACGGTGTCGGTGTCCGTAGACGGCGACCGGGCTCAGGCGACGGTACGGGCACCCGTCCGGACGTTGGGCGGGCGGCTACCGCGCATAACCGTGGTCGCCACCGCCGTCGCAGCCGTCGAACCGGGCTCTCACGAGGGGAGTTGGTAGTGCGACGAACTGGCGTCAGGTCACCAGGCTCCGGTCATGCACCGGCTGCCGGAGGGCTTACTGATGATCGGCCGGACCAGCAGCGAGGTGGCGCGACGGTTCTGCTGCTGGCGATGGGGCTCGTCTTCGTGGCGTTCGGGACGTTCGGCGCCGCCATCGTCGCCGCTGCAACGGCGAGCCAGCGGGCGGCGGTAGCAGCGGACCTCGGCGCGCTGGCCGGGGCAGCCCGGGCGCTCGATGGTGACGCCGCGGCTTGTGCGTCCGCCGCCGATCTCGCCGGTCGCAACGATGGCCGGCTGGTCGGCTGTCACCTCGACGGGCTGGACGTGCTGGTGACAGTCGAGGTGGCGTTCACGCCACTACCCGGCCTGACCCGGGTCGCCGCGGCGAGCGCCCGTGCCGGCCCGGTACGGGCCTGAGCCGCGCGGCTCAGCCATGCGGCGGCGTCTCTGCTCACCGTCGCTGCGGCGCCGGACGCGCCGGACGCGGCGCCGGACGCGGCGAGAGCTGCGGCGCCGGACGCGGCGAGAGAAGGGCACGGCATATGGAGCTCGCGGCCTGACCGGCGTCGCGGTGTCAAGCGCGGGTAGGAGTCCGTTGCGCGGCTGAAGGAGCCAGGGCCTTGGTGGGGTTGGTGGGCGCTGTGGAGCTGAATCGTTTACGACATCAGGCGTGATGCGCTTACGACATCAGCTCCAAAGGGGGAGCGGAATCCGTCCGGGGGGGCGAGGGGGGCGAGTCACCAACGGTCTGCCGCCTGGAATCGGTCCAAGGGTCTGCCGCCCGGAGGTCGGGGCTCCTGCGGCCTGCCGGCCGGGACTGGTCGAGGTCCAGGTTCCGGCCGGCGGCCGAGGAGTGGGTGGCCGCGACGGCGACCGCTGAGGGGGTTACCGCGCCGACCTGGTCCGGGCAGGGTGTGTCAGCGGCTCTGGAGCGCGTCGAGGGCGACGGCCATCGCGATGACCAGGCGACGGTCGATCTGCGGGTTCTGCACCTCGACGATGTACTTGTCGCGCAGGCCCCACTTCTTGACCACGGAGAAGACCGGCTGGCCGCCGGCGGTGAAGTCGAAGTGGTACGGCAACCAGGACAGCGAGTCGACGAATCGACGCAGCAACGCCACCGGCAGGCTCCGCTCCTGGCCGGTCACCTGCGGCAGGCCAGCCTGCTCGACGTGCCAGGTGGAGCGCAGCAGCGACTGGGCGAAGTCCTTGCGGAACAGGCCGATCGGGTTGCCGGCCGCGTCGGTGACGTCGTACGTGGCGCCGAGGTCGATGCGCTGGCGGGCCTTGAAGCCGAGCAGTGGCTGCTGCTTGGAATCATCCGTGTAGATGGTCACCTGTTCCTTGAAGGCGAGCCGCTTCTGCTGCGCGAACGCCAGCAACTCACCCTCGGTGCCGTCCGGCGCGACCGCCCGGACCTCGTACTGGTTGACCATCATGCGCAGTCGCTGGCGGATGTGGAACTGGTGCTGGCCCTGCAAGTTGTCAAGCTGCATGTGAACTCCTCTGGGGTTGGTGCGCCGGAGTCTCGCACAGCCCGACAACCGTCGCGCCCCCTGCTGCCCTTGCAGGATCACTCCAGCAGACCTCAGCGACTGTCGACGGAGGTCGCGGCCCGCAGCGCCCAGGTGTTGAGCACCTGGTGGATGCCGCGTAGCCGCTCGTTGATCTGTTCCAGCCGTTCCGCCTGGGCCAGGGCGGCCAGTGCCGACCCCAGCGCGATCTGCTGGTCGAGGGTGAGATTGTCCTGGTCGATGGTGTAGAGCAGGTCGACGGTCTCGGCGATGGTGTCGGCCACAGCTTCTCCTCGGGCACGGGGGGCGATCAGCAATATAGGCATCGATGGAAGCGCTCCCACATCATTGTGCCCCGTGCCATACCGATTCATGCAAGCTGCTCAGCCCGGCAGGTTCGTCAGCACCACGTCGAGCACCCGGATCGCGTCCGGTTTGGAGAGGGGGTTGTTGCCGTTGCCGCATTTCGGTGACTGCACGCAGGATGGGCATCCGGTCTCGCAGCCGCACTCCGCGATGGCGTCCCGGGTGGCGCGCAGCCACGCCGCCGCCGTCCCGTACGCCCGCTCGGCGAACCCCGCGCCACCCGGATGCCCGTCGTAGACGAAGACGGTCGGCGCCTCGGTGTCCGGGTGCAGCGCGGTGGAGAGCCCGCCGATGTCCCACCGGTCACAGGTGGCCATCAGCGGCAGCAGGCCGATCGCGGCGTGTTCGGCGGCGTGCAGCGCACCCGGCACATCCGCCGTTTGGACCCCGGCGAGGGCCAGCGACTGCGGTGACAGGGTGAACCAGACCGCCACCGTGCGCAGCTCCCGGGTGGGCAGGTCGAGCGGCCGGGTGTCGATCACCTCGCCGGTGGCGATCCGTCGCCGCTGGTACGACACCACCTGGCTGGTCACATCCACCTCACCGAGGAACATGCCTACCGGCCCGGCGTCCACGTAGGAGCGCACCGACACCACCGACAGCTCGGTGACGTCGCGGGCGTGGGTGGACCAGTCCGGCTCCTCGGCGTGCACCAGCGCGCAACCGTCGGCGAGGTCGAGTTGGTCGACCACGTACGAGACGCCCTGGTGCAGGTAGACCGCGCCGGGGTGCAGCAGGAAGTGCGAGGAGCCGCCGTCGACAGTGCCGAGCAGCCGGCCGGTCGACGACTCCACCACGGCGACCGGGGCGCCGCCCTCGCCGCGCAGGTCCACCTCGGGCCGCTCCCGGTGCCGCCAGTACCAGCCGGTGGGCCGTTGCCGCAGCGCCCCCGCCGCGACCAGCTCGTCAACCGCCTCCTTCGCCCCGTCGCCGAAGAGTGCCAGGTCGGCCGGGGTGAGCGGTGCCTCCACCGCGGCGCAGGCGAGCTGCGGTGCCAGCACGTACGGGTTGGCCGGGTCGAGCACCGTCGCCTCCACCGGTGCGCCGAAGATCGCCTCCGGGTGGTGCACCAGGTAGGTGTCCAGGGGGTCGTCCCGGGCCACCAGCACTGCGAGGGCCTCCTGCCCGGAACGCCCGGCGCGGCCCGCCTGCTGCCACAGCGACGCCCGGGTCCCCGGGTAGCCGCAGATCAGTACCGCGTCGAGCCCGACCAGGTCCACGCCCAGCTCCAGCGCGTTGGTCGAGGCCAGGCCGAGCAGGTCGCCGTGCAGCAGTGCCCGTTCCAGCTCGCGCCGTTCCTCCCGCAGGTAGCCGCCCCGGTAGGCGGCCACCCGGTCGCCGAGCCCCGGCACCGCGTCGTCCAGCGCTCGACGCGCGTTGGCGGCCACCACCTCGGCGCCCTTGCGGGAGCGGACGAACGCGAGGGTGCGTACCCCCTCGGCGACCGTGTCGGCGAGCAGGTCCGCGGTCTCGCGCAGCGCCGACCGGCGGACCTGCCGGAGATCGTCGTGGTCACCGTGCGTCTGCGGCGGCACCGGGGACGACGGGCCCGGTGGCACCGGGGACGCGGAGCCCGAGTCGGGTGGCAGCAGCGGCGGCTCCCAGAGCGCGAAGGTCACCCCGCCGCGCGGCGAGGCGTCCTCGGTGACCGCCGTCACCGGCAGGCCGGTCAGCCGCCCGGCTGCGGTGGCCGGGTCACCGGAGGTCGCCGAGGCGAGCACGAACACCGGGGTGGCCCCGAACCGGGCGCACTGCCGGCGAAGCCGACGCAGCACGTGCGCCACGTGCGAGCCGAACACGCCACGGTAGGTGTGGCACTCGTCGATCACCACGTACGCGAGTCGGCGTAGGAAGCCGGACCACTGGGCGTGCCCGGGCAGGATGCCGTGGTGCAGCATGTCGGGGTTGGTCAGCACGAACCGGGAGTGCCGGCGGATCCACTCCCGCTCGGCGCGCGGAGTGTCCCCGTCGTAGCAGGCGGGGCGTACCCCCTCCAGCTCCAGCGCGGCGACGGCGCGCAACTGGTCCGCGGCGAGCGCCTTCGTCGGCGCCAGGTAGAGCACTGTGGCCCGGGGGTCGGCGAGCAGCGTGGCCAGGGCCGGCAGCTGGTACGCCAGTGACTTGCCGGACGCGGTGCCGGTGGCGACGACCACGTGCTGGCCCTCGTACGCCAGGGTGGCCGCCTCGGCCTGGTGCTGCCAGGGCGCGACCACCCCGCGCCCGGTGAAGGCCGTGCGCAGTTCCTCCGGTGCCCACGACGGCCACGGCGCGGGCACCCCGGCGCGGGCGGGCACCCGTTCGACGTGGGTGACCGGGTCGGCGGCGCCCCGGGCGCGCAGCCGGCGCAGCAGGTCCGTCGGCGACGGCCCGAGGCCGGGACCAAGGTCGGCCGGCGCTGGTCCGGGACCAGCGGATACGGTGGCCGCGGGCGACGACTCCAGGTCGTGGCGCGGCGTGTGGCGCGCGGAGCTGAAGTCGTTGGAGGTCACGCCCTGCACTCTCGCACTGGTGTTCGGAGATGAAAAGTCGGACACCGGGGTAAGGGGAAGCCTCCGCTGGCGTCCGCAGGCCGCGCCGGTGGTAGTGGTTAGATGCCCACGAGAGTTTACGGCTCTGGCGAGGAGGACCGATGGAGCTGTCGCTGGCGACCCGCACCGTGGGCGAGCACACGGTGCTCGAGGTTGGTGGTGAGGTGGACGTCTACACCGCGCCCCGGCTCCGGGAACGGCTCCTCGAACTGATCGACGGTGGGGCGCGTCACGTGGTGGTCGACCTCGGTCGGGTGGATTTCCTCGACTCCACCGGGCTGGGCGTGCTGGTCGGCGCGCTCAAGCGGCTCCGCTCGGCCGGCGGTTCGTTCGCCCTGGTCTGCGACAAGGAGCCGCTGCTCAAGATCTTCCGGATCACCGCACTGGACCAGGTGTTTCCGCTGCACCCGAGCGTCGACGCGGCGGTCAGCGCCGACTCGGCGGGCGCCGGCGCGTGATGGCGACAGTCAAGCTTTCGTTCTCGCCCGCCCCGGTGCACGTGCGCACCGCCCGCCTGGTCGGCGTCGCCGTCGCCCGGCGGGCCGGGGTTCGTGAGGACCTGTTGGACGAGGTGCGCCTGGCCATCGGTGAGGCGTGCACGCGCGCGGTGGCCCTGCACCGGCAGTACGGCCTGGCCGACCCGGTGCTGGTGGAGATGTCCGACGGTGGCTCGTACGCCGTGCGGGTGGTGGACCGGGCGCCGATCGAGGCGGGTATCGGCCTGACCGCGCTGCCGCCGGACGAGCTGGCCAACGAGTCGCTGACCGACGAGGCGCTGACCACTGGCGTCGGCTTCGCGCTGCTCGCCGGTTTCGTCGAGGACCTGCAGGTGCGCCCGGTCGACGAGGGCATCGGCACCGAGGTGCGGATGGTGTGGCCGGTCGACCGCTGACCATTGCGCTGCGTAGGCCGCGTCCCCTGCTGGGGATGCGGCCTTCTTTGCATGGATCGGGCCCTATATCAGATATCGTTTCATAACACAGCGACGAAGATCATCGCGACACGGTGCCACCTTGGTGTGACCTCCAACACTGAGGAGGGCTACAGTACCCGGGTTGTCAGCAAGTGACCCATCCCGCAGCCAGCGGGTATGGGTGTTCATCGCTGGTCCGCTGGTGGGTTGGCGCGCGCTTGCGAGTCCGCATCCAGGCGTCGGTCAGTGCGTCTCCACTCACCGGCGCGATGTTCGGTAACAGGAGGACACAGATGTCCGAGACCTTGGCCGCCGACGGCGGCGGGCTTTCCCTTACCGGAAGCAATGTCACCTACGTCGTCATCGCCGCGGTTGTCGCGCTGGTGGCGCTCGGTTTCGCTGCCGCCCTGACAAAAACGGTGCTGGCTGCTGGTAAGGGCACCGATAAAATGCAGGAGATCTCGGGGGCCGTCCAGGAGGGCGCCTCCGCCTACCTGCTCCGTCAATTCCGCACCCTGGCGATCTTCGTCGTCATCGCCGTCGTGCTGCTCTTCCTGCTTCCGGTGCACGACACCGACGGCAGTGAGCTCGCGGTGAAGATCGGCCGCTCGCTCTTCTTCGTGGTGGGCGCCCTGTTCAGCGCGTTCATCGGTGGCGCCGGCATGTGGCTGGCCACCAGAGCCAACCTGCGGGTGGCCGCCGCCGCGAGGGAACGGGCAGGTGGCCGCGAGGCGGCCATGAAGATCGCGTTCCGGACCGGCGGTGTCGTCGGCTTCTTCACCGTCGGCCTCGGCCTCTTCGGTGCGGCGGTTGTCGTTCTGCTCTACCGCGGTGACGCGCCGACCGTGCTGGAGGGCTTCGGCTTCGGCGCCGCGCTGCTCGCGATGTTCATGCGGGTCGGCGGCGGCATCTTCACCAAGGCCGCCGACGTCGGCGCCGACCTGGTCGGCAAGGTCGAGCAGGGCATCCCCGAGGATGACCCGCGCAACGCCGCCACCATCGCCGACAACGTGGGCGACAACGTCGGTGACTGCGCCGGCATGGCCGCCGACCTGTTCGAGTCGTACGCGGTGACGCTGGTCGCCGCGCTGATCCTCGGCCGCGCCGCGTTCGGCGAGGAGGGCCTGGTCTTCCCGCTGATCATCTCCACCATCGGCGTGCTGATCGCGATCGTCGGCGTCTTCATCACCCGGCTGCGCGCGTCCGACCGCAACGCACTGACCGCGATCAACCGGGCCTTCTACCTGTCCGCGGTGCTCTCCGCGGTGCTGGTGGCGATCGCCGCCTACGCGTACCTGCCGGCGACCTTCGGCGAATTCGACAGCGGGCTCACCGACGCGCCCGGCAACCCGCGACTGGTGGCCATCGGCGCGGTGGTGATCGGCATCGTGCTGGCCGCCGCGATCCAGGCGCTGACCGGCTACTTCACCGAGACCAACCGGCGACCGGTGCAGGACATCGGCAAGAGCTCGCAGACCGGCGCGGCCACCGTGATCCTGGCTGGCATCAGCATCGGTCTGGAGTCGGCCGTCTACTCGGCGCTGCTGATCGGCGCCGGCGTCTTCGGCGCCTTCCTGCTCGGCGGCAGCTCCATCACGCTGTCGCTGTTCGCGGTGGCACTGGCCGGCACCGGCCTGCTCACCACCGTCGGCGTGATCGTCGCGATGGACACCTTCGGGCCGATCTCCGACAACGCCCAGGGCATCGCCGAGATGTCCGGTGACCTCGACGAGCACGGCGCCCGCACGCTCACCGAGCTGGACGCCGTCGGCAACACCACCAAGGCGATCACCAAGGGCATCGCGATCGCCACGGCGGTGCTCGCGGCGACCGCGCTGTTCGGCTCCTACACCGACTCGCTCCGCAGCGCGTACGCGACGGCTGGTGTGGGCGACGTCGGGACGGAGATCCTCAACTCGCTGAACGTGGCGAACCCGCGCAACCTGGTCGGCCTGATCATCGGCGCGGCGGTGGTCTTCCTCTTCTCCGGGCTGGCCATCAACGCGGTGTCCCGTTCGGCGGGTGCCGTGGTGATGGAGGTCCGCCGGCAGTTCCGTGAGCTGCCCGGCATCATGGACGGCACCCAGCGCCCGGAGTACGGCAAGGTCGTCGACATCTGCACCCGGGACGCGCAGCGCGAACTGATGACCCCCGGCCTGCTCGCCATCCTGGCGCCGATCGCTGTCGGCTTCGGCCTCGGGCCCGGCGCGCTCGCCGCGTACCTGGCCGGTGCGATCGGTGCCGGCACCCTGATGGCGGTGTTCCTGTCCAACTCCGGCGGGGCCTGGGACAACGCCAAGAAGCTGGTCGAGGACGGCGCGTACGGCGGCAAGGGCTCCGAGTCGCACGCCGCCACGGTCATCGGCGACACCGTCGGTGACCCGTTCAAGGACACCGCCGGCCCGGCGATCAACCCGCTGATCAAGGTGATGAACCTGGTCTCGCTGCTGATCGCGCCCGCCGTGGTGGCCTGGAGCGTCGGCGACGACCGCAACGTCGGCCTGCGCGTCGGCATCGCGCTGGTCGCGACGCTGATCATCGTGGCGTCGGTGGTGTTCAGCAAGCGCAAGGGCATCGCGATGTCCGACTCGGACGCCGATGGCAACACCGGCGCGGGCAGCACCGATCACCATCCGGAGACGGTCAACGCCTGACCCGGGACCGGCCCGGTGCCACACCTGGCCAAAGGCCGTACGCTGCAACGCATGCGTACGTGCCGGGCGTCTGCCGCCGGAAAGCTCACGGTGGTCCTGGCCACGATCGTCATCCTGGCTGGCTGCGGCGGCGGTCCCAGTCCACGAGCCTGGGCGGCCTCGGTCTGCGGCGCGCTCACCCCGTGGCGCTCTGAGATCAACAAGCTGACCAGCAGTACGGACGAGCAGATGACCGCGCAGACCACGCCGGCGCAGGCCAAGGAGAACCTGGTGCGGCTCTTCGGTGGGGCGGAGCAGGCCAGTGAGGCCGCGCGCCGCAAGGTGGAGAAGGCGGGCATCCCGGAGACCGACAACGGCGAGGCCATCTCCGCGGGTTTCCGCAGCTCACTGGGGAAGATGCGGGACGCGTACGGCCGCGCCCGGGACACCATCGACGGCCTGGGCACCGGCGAGCCGACCGTCTTCTACGACGGCGTGCGCGCCGCGGTGGAGACCCTCAACAAGGAGTACGACGCCAGCGCGCTGGACACCAGCAAGCTCAACTCCGAGGAGTTGAAACAGGCATTCGACGAGGTGCCGGAGTGTCGCTGAGCGGGCTCGATGACACCGGGAAGGCGCAGCCACCCCCGGCGCTGTTCCCCGCGCCCGAATCCGACACGCCCACCTCCGGGCGACGCCGCAGCGGCGCGCCGCAGAACGGCCCCTCGCAGAGCGGCTCGGCTCAGCACGGCTCCGCTCCGGCCCAGGGTGACGACGCGGGCCGGCAACTTGTCTTCTTCGGCGCGGATGCGGCCGAACCCACCGTCGCCGACCTCGCCGGGCTGCTCGCCGGGCCCGCCGAGGTGGTCCGGATGGGCGGCACCGCCCGTCTCTCGGTGCAGGTGGACGCCGCGTGGCGGGTGCACGTGCTCGTCGCCGAACTGGCCTCGCGCGGGCTGGCGGCGAGCTGGGAGCCGATCGAGGGCGAGCGACACGGCGTTCGTACGTCGTACACCCGGGTCTTGAAGCCGCTCGCGGCGGCCTGGCTGCACGGTACGACGAAACGCCCACCCGCCGCCTTTCATCTGACCGGCCGGCGGTTGCGGCTGTGGCTCGCCGCCGCCGGGACGCCGGAGCCTCCCGACTGCTTCCTGTTGCGGCTGGGCGCCGACGACGGCCAGGAGTGTTGGGAGTCGATCGGCGGCGCGCTCGCGGCGGCCGGACTGGCTGGGACGCTGCTCGGCGCGGCGGATGGCGGCCCGGCGTACCGGATCACCAGCCGCCGGCGACTCGCCCGCCTGGCCGAGTTGGTCGGCGAACCGCCGCGAGCCGCACCGCCGGCAGCCTGGCCAACTCGGCAGTGAACCGGTCATTTCGCCCAGGTCGGCAGCGGCGTCCGGGTGTCCGGTGCCGGACAGCTGGCGGGTTGATCCAGGCGGAAAACGGGCGGGTCGGACCTCGGCCGTGAGTCCGCCATCGTCACAGTGACCCGCTTCGAGCCCTACCCACGGTGTACGGTGGCGCCGTCCGGCAGTGCCGAGCGCGGCGGGGCGGTGTCGACCGCCGCGTCGAAGCGGTTTGCGGCCCGCGAAACCCGAAACGCGGGCGGCGCGTTACGTTGGACATCCGGACCGCCGGTGCGACGGCGGGGTCGAAAGCGGTCGCTGTCCGGGCGCCGGCAGGCCACGAGCAGGAGTGAGGTCGGGGAGAGACGTGCCGAGCAACGCTGGAACCACCCGTCTGGTCATCGTCGAGTCACCGGCGAAGGCCAAGACGATCTCGGGCTACCTTGGCCCGGGGTACGTCGTGGAGGCCAGCTTCGGTCACGTCCGCGACCTGCCGCGCAACGCCGCCGACGTGCCGGCCAAATACAAGAAGGAGCCCTGGGCCCGGCTCGGGGTGGACGTCGACAACGGCTTCCACGCGCTCTACGTCGTCTCCGCCGACCGCAAGCAGCAGATCAGCAAGCTGGTGAAGCTGGCCAAGGAGGTCGACGAGATCCTCCTGGCGACGGATGAGGACCGCGAGGGCGAGGCGATCGCCTGGCACCTGGTCGAGACGCTCAAGCCCAAGGTGCCGGTCAAGCGGATGGTCTTCCACGAGATCACCAAGCCGGCGATCCAGGCGGCGGTGGCCAACCCTCGGGAAATCGACCGTGACCTGGTCGACGCCCAGGAGGCGCGACGGATCCTCGACCGCCTGTACGGCTACGAGGTCTCCCCGGTGCTGTGGAAGAAGGTCATGCCGCGGCTCTCGGCTGGCCGGGTGCAGTCCGTGGCGACCCGCATCGTGGTCGAGCGGGAACGGCAGCGGATGGCCTTCCGCACCGCCGAATACTGGGACATCCTGGCCACCCTCGCGGTGACCAACGCCGGCGAGGGTCCGCGGGCCTTCAACGCCACCCTGATCGCCCTGAACGGCGACCGGATCGCCACCGGTAAGGACTTCGAGCCGACCACCGGTCGGGTCCGGGCCGGCGCCGGCGTCGTGCACCTCGACGAGAGCGGTGCCCGGGGCCTCGCGGCCCGCCTGGAGGGGCGGCCGTTCACCGTCACCCGGGTCGAGGAGAAGCCCTACCGCCGTCGCCCGTACGCGCCGTTCATCACCTCGACCCTCCAGCAGGAGGCGGCCCGCAAGCTGCGCCTGTCCTCGCAGCAGACGATGCGCACCGCGCAGCGGCTGTACGAGAACGGCTACATCACCTATATGCGTACCGACTCGGTCAACCTGTCGGAGACCGCCATCTCGGCGGCCCGCCGACAGATCGTCGAGCTGTACGGCGAGCGCAGCGTTCCGCCGGAGCCGCGCCGCTACACCGGCAAGGTGAAGAACGCGCAGGAGGCGCACGAGGCGATCCGCCCGGCGGGGGACAACTTCCGTACCCCGGGCGAGGTGGCCAAGGAGTTGTCCGCCGAGGAGTTCAAGCTCTACGAGCTGATCTGGCGACGCACCATCGCCTCGCAGATGACCGACGCGGTCGGCTCCAGCGTGTCGGTGCGCATCCGGGCGGTCTCCACCGCGCAGGAGGAAGCCGACTTCGGCGCGACCGGCAAGACCATCACCGACCCGGGCTTCCTGCGCGCGTACGTCGAGTCCAGCGACGACGAGAACGCCGAGGCCGAGGACGCCGAGCGTCGGCTGCCCACCCTGGTCAAGGACCAGCCGCTGACCGCCGACGAGCTGGCCGCGCAGGGCCACCACACCCAGCCGCCGTCGCGCTACACCGAGGCGTCGCTGGTCAAGGCCCTGGAAGAGCTGGGCATCGGCCGCCCGTCCACCTACGCGTCGATCATGCAGACGATTCAGGACCGGGGGTACGTCACCAAGCGCGGCCAGGCGATGATCCCGACGTTCCTGGCCTTCGCGGTGATCGGGCTGATGGAGCGGCACTACCCCCGCCTCATCGACTACGACTTCACCGCCACCATGGAGAACGAGCTGGACGAGATCGCCGGCGGCGACCACGCCGCTGTCGACTTCCTCACCGCGTTCTACTTCGGCAGCTCCAACGGTGCCGGCGACCAGGACATCGCTCGTTCCGGCGGGCTCAAGAAGCTGGTCACCGAGAACCTCAGCGACATCGACGCCCGCAGCGTCAACTCCATCCCGCTCTTCACCGACGACGACGGCCGCGAGGTCGTGGTGCGGGTCGGCCGCTACGGGCCGTACCTGCAACGGGAGCTGCCCGGCGGCGAGCAGCCGGCCCCGGCTGCGGCTTCGGGCGAGGGCGAGGAGGGCGGCACCCAGGGTGACCGGGCGCCGATCCCCGAGGGCCTTGCCCCGGACGAGCTGACCCCGGAGAAGGTGCACGAGCTGTTCCTCGGCGGCAGCGGCGAGCGCAAGCTCGGCGACGACCCCGCCACCGGTGAGCCGATCGTGCTGAAGTCCGGCCGGTTCGGCCCGTACGTGTCCAGCGGGGAGCGAAAGTCGTCGCTGCTGCGTACGCAGACCCCCGACTCGCTGACCCTGGAGGAGGCGCTCAAGCTGCTCAGCCTTCCCCGGCTGATCGGTGTCGCGCCGGACGGCGTCGAGGTCTTCGCGAACAACGGTCGCTACGGCCCGTACGTCAAGCGGGGCGAGGAGTTCCGGTCGCTCGAGTCCGAGGATCAGATGTTCACGGTTGGGCTGGACGAGGCGCTGGCTCTGCTGGCCGCCCCGAAGGCCCGTGGACGGCGCGCTGCGGCGCCGCCGTTGCGTGAGATGGGCGTGGACCCGGCGACCGAGAAGCCGTTGGTGATCAAGGACGGCCGGTTCGGCCCGTACGTGACCGACGGGGAGTTCAACGCGTCGCTGCGGCGTGGGCAGACGCCGGAGGCGTTGAGCCTCGAGGAAGCGTCCGAGATGCTGGCTGAGAAGCGGGCGAAGGGTCCGGCGCCGCGGAAGAAGGCGGCGGCGAAGAAGGCCCCGGCGAAGAAGGCCACGGCCACCAAGAAGACGGCTGCGGCCAGCAAGTCCACGGCCGCGAAGAAGACGACCACGGCGAAGACCACGGCGGCCAAGACGACGGCCGCGAAGGCGACGGCGGCCAAGAAGGCCCCGGCCAAGAAGGCCGCCCCGCGCAAGGCCGCCACCAGCACGGAGTAACCCACCGCCGCTCCTGGCCTGTTCAGATCTTGGACAGTTTCCGTTCTGTCCGGACGGAAACTGTCCAAGATCTGTTTCTGGCTGCTGTTTTCCGCTCGACGGCCGCGATCCGGCCCGTGTTCGGGTGTTCCCTGTCATGCATGCCCGTGCAGCTTCGCTGCTTAGCCGGTATGGTCGCGGACCCACCCACCCCCGACCACATCCACAGCGCACTGGACAGCGGCGACGGCATGCACCTGAACGACAGGGGCGCCGAGGCCATGGCCAATGCGGTGAACCTGGACGACCTCGCGCTCTAGCGCGATCGGCGACTCGCGGCTGGCGCGTGCCGTCAGGCGCCGAGGATGTGGTTCAGGTGGGGGTTGGTGAAGACGCGGTTCGGGTCGAGGCGGTCGCGGACGGCCTGGAAGTCCGAGAAGCGGGGGTACGCCGTGGCCAGCGAGGCGGCGTCGCGGTAGTGCAGCTTGCCCCAGTGTGGACGGCCGCCCAGCCCGGTGGCCACCTCCTCGAAGGCCCGGAAGTACGGCTCGTACGGCATGCCGACGTACTGGTGCACGGCGATGTAGGCGTTGTCCCGGCCGTAGCCGTGCGACAGCCAGATGTCGTCGGGGGCGGTGAATCGCACCTCCACCGGGAAGAGCACCTTGAACGGGAGGCCGTCCACGATGCGCTGGAGCGCGGCGAGCGCTTCCGGCAACGCCTCGCGGGGCAGGCCGTACTCCATCTCCACGAAGCGGACCCGGCGCGGGGTGCAGAAGACCCGGTCGGAGCGGCCGGTGTACTGGCGTTCGGTGAGGGCGCGGGCGGAGACCGCGCTGATTCCGGGGGCCAGCGCGGGCACGGCCCGGCCGAGCCGGCAGGCCCCGGCGAAGACCCGGTTGGACAGGAAGTCGTCGTCCATCCAACCGCGCCAGCGGGACAGCGGCCGGTCGTTGGCGGGTACCCGGTCGTTGGCCTTGACCTGGACCCGGGACGTGTACGGGAACCAGTAGAACTCGACGTGGTCGTGCCGGCCGATCAGCGCGGGCAGTTCGCCGAGCACGTCGGCCAGTTCGGCCGGGCGTTCGTGGGCGCGCAGGACGAAGGCGTCCACGCAGCGCAGGGTCACCTCGACCAGGACGCCGAGCGCGCCGAGTGACACCCGGGCGGCGGCGAGGACGTCGGGGTGCTCGTCGGCGGAGCAGTGCAGCACCTCGCCGGTGCCGGTGACCAGTGTGATCGCCTCGACGAAGGTGGAGAGGCACCCGTAGCCGGCGCCCGTGCCGTGGGTGCCGGTGGAGATGGCCCCGGCGACGGTCTGCGCGTCGATGTCGCCGAGGTTGGGCAGCGCGAGGCCGTGCCGGGCGAGCAGGCCGTTGAGCGTGTGCAGGGTCATTCCCGCCGGCACGGTGACGAGCCGTTGGGCGACGTCCACGCTGACCACGGTGTCCAGCTCGGACAGGTCCATCCGACGGTCGTCGGGGAGCGCGACGGCGGTGAACGAGTGGCCGCTGCCCGTCACCCGGATCCGGGCGCCGTCGGCGACGGCAGATCGGACGGCTTCTGCGACGTCGGCCGGCGAGCCGGGGCGCAGGATCGCGCTGGCGCTGCCACGCTGGTTCCCGGCCCAGTTGGACCATCCAGCCCTGGGCGGTGCGGTGCGGACCATGCGCGCTCCTCATTCATGAATATGAACTGACTTCATATCAGGAACGTTCTAGCTGGTAAATACCGCAATTGCGATCCGCTCGTTGTACCGGTAGTCACGGACTCGTGACGTGGAGATATGTTCATCCGTCGAAGGGGGGTGGCGCAGAGTGTCCACACCAGCCGCCACGACCGGGCCGCTGCGCCGCGTACCGGTGCAAGGTCGAAGTGTCGCGCGGGTACAGCGCATGTTGGATGCCTGCGCCGAGCTCGTCGACGAGGTGGGGTACGAGGGGCTGACGACCACCCTGCTCGCCGAGCGGGCCGAGGTGGCGATCGGGTCGGTCTACCAGTTCTTTCCGGACAAGCGCGCCATCGTGCAGGCGTTGACCCTGCGGACCATGGAGTCCTACCTCCAGCGCCTCGACGAGCGGTTCGCGTCCGACGAGATGACCCACTGGTGGGACGGCGTCGACGCGGGCATCGACGAGTACATCACGATGCACCGCACCGTCCCCGGCTTCCGTACCCTGCACTTCGGCGACGTGGTCGACCTGCACCTGCTCGACGAGCAGCGGGACAACAACGGCGTGATCGCCGACCAGTTGGCCCGGGTGCTCACCGAGCGTTTCGGGCTCACCGACGTGCCCAAGCTGCGCTTCGTGCTGGAGATCGCGGTCGAGGCGGCGGACGCGCTGATCAAGCTCGCGTTCCGTCGGAAGTCCGACGGCGACGAGCGGGTGCTGCTGGAGGCGAAGGCGCTCATCCGGGAGTACCTGCACCGCCAGGTCGACGGCCCGGACAACGGCCGGTCCACCGTCGGGAATCAGGCCGAGGCGGCCCAGGCCGTCTGAGTCGGCGCGGGGCGCGGGTCTCGGCCGGCGGTGGGGGGCGGTTGCCCGGCCTCAGAGGAAGGCCTGCCCCTCACCCCGGTAGGTGGGAACGGTCGCCACCACCGTGCCCCCCTCGATCAGGTGCAGCTCGTTGACCCGTTCACACAGCTCACCTGCCTTGGCATGCCGGAACCACACCCGGTCGCCGACGCGCAGATCGGCCGCCGCCGCTCCGGACAGCGGCGTCTGCACCTCGCCGGCGCCTTCGGTGCCGACCAGTTTCAGCCCTGCCGGCAACCATGGCCGGGGAAGCCGGCTGTCGGCGGCTGGGCCGGAGGCGATCCAGCCACCGCCGAGCACCGTCGCCAGCTCCGGTGTCGGCCGGCGGACCACCGCGCAGGCGAAGAACGCCGCCGGGGTGGGCCGCCAGGCGCGGTACGCGTCGAACAACGTCGGCCCGTACAGGCCCGATCCCGCGGTGACCTCGGTGACCGCGGGATCGGCGCTGGTCGCGGCCACGCTGCCGGTGCCGCCGCCGTTGACGAACTCCAGGTCGGCGTGCTCGCGTACCGCGGCGACCGCCGCACCACGGCGGGCCAGCAACTCGCGGTACGACCCGCGCTGGGCCAGCCTGATCGCGCCGGCCAGCAGCGTCTGCCCCGGCGGCGCGTCGCCCAGGCCGGCGATCTGCGCCTCGTACGACATGAGCCCGACCAACCGGAAGCCGGGCCGACCGGCGACGGCGGCGGCGAGCGCGCCGGCCGCCCGCGCGCTGTGCACCGGTGAGCGGCGGACGCCGACGTGCACCCGGCCGCGCAGCGGTCGCCAGGAGGCGTCCAGATCCAGGCAGAGTCGTAGCTCGGCGCGCTGCCCCGGGGGCCTGATGGCGTCGATGAGGTCGAGTTGGCCGGTGCCGTCGATCATCAGGGTGATCGCGGCGGCGAGTGTCGGGTCGGCGCCCAGCTCGGCGAGGGCGGCCCGGTCCGCGCTCGGGTACGCGACCAGCACGTCGTCGCTGACGCCGGCGCGGACCAGCCAGATCGCCTCGGGCAGGGTGAACGCCATCACGCCCTGCCAGCCGGGCCGCGCGAGAGCCCGGCTGATCAACTCTCGGCTGCGGACCGACTTGCTGGCGAGGCGGACCGGCTTTCCGGCGGCGCGATCGGCCAGGGCGGCCGAATTGGCGTCGAAGGCCGTGAGGTCGACCACCGCGTACGGGGGGTCGAGGTGGGCAGTCGCCCGATCCAGGCGCTCGCGAAGTTTGTCGCTTTCGATGGCCACGTGTGCACGCTAACTGTCTGACGGAGAATGCGAAATACCCTCGCGTACGTCCGGGCTGCGGCCGGTACCTCCGGCGGCCTAGGCTCAGCGAGCAGGAGAATGTCGCCCGTGGGGGTGGCCCCCACCGGGTCTAGAGTGTTGCACCGGAGGTGCCCAGCGATGGGCCGGCACGTGGAGGTACGGCCATCGAAAGCCAGAACAGCGGCGAGTCGCCCGGCGTGTCGCGATCGAGCGACCAGTCGGGCAACGCCGCCAACCCGTCCAGCGGTGGTCAGGTAGATCCGTCTGGTTATGCCGCCATCCGGTCCGTGCTGCGCATCCAGCCGTTCCGCCGGCTCTGGATCGTGCTCGGCGCGGCCTCCTTCGGCGACTGGCTCGGCCTGCTGGCCACCGCCCTCTTCGCCGCCTCGCAGGTGCAGGGCAGCACCGCCCAGGGCGCCGCGTTCGGCGGGGTCACCGCGATCCGGCTGCTGCCCGCGCTGGTGCTCGGCCCGGTGGCCGGCGTCTTCGCCGACCGGTTCGACAGGCGCTGGACCATGGTCATCTGTGACCTGCTGCGCTTCGTGCTCTTCGCCTCCATTCCGCTCTACGCCCTCAGCGGCGCCGCAGGCGGCCTGGTGGTCGGCTGGGCGCTCATCGCTACCTTCCTGATCGAGTCGCTCACCCTGCTCTGGATCCCGGCCAAGGAGGCCGCGGTCCCCAACCTGATCCCGCGGGCCCGGCTGGAAGCGGCCAACCAGCTCACCCTGATCACCACGTACGGCCTCACCCCGGTCGCCGCCGCCATCGGCCTCGCCGTGCTCGACCGTGGCGTCCGTGGTGCCGTCGGCGGCGACCTGCCGAACTGGGCGGAACCGGCTCAGCTCGCACTCTGGTTCAACGCCTTCTCCCGGCTCGCCACCGCGTTGGTGGTGGCGTTCGGGATCAAGGAGATCAGCGAGGCGCAGCGCGGCGAGGCGGAGCGTTCCGAGCAGAGCATGTTCCGGCAGTTCTCCGAGGGCTGGAAGTACATCGGCCAGACCCCGCTCGTGCGTGGCCTGGTGCTGGGCATCTTCGGCGCGTTCGCCGGTGGCGGCATCGTGGTCGGCACGGCCAAGTTCTTCGCCAACTCACTCGGCGCCGGCGATGCCGCGTTCTCGCTGCTCTTCGGCGCGATCTTCGTCGGTCTGGCGCTCGGCATCGGGCTCGGCCCGATGGTCGTCAAGGAGATGTCCCGGCGTCGCTGGTTCGGCATGAGCATCGTGCTGGCCAGCGCCGCCGTGATGACCCTCGCCTTCGCCATCCACCTGTCCATGGCGATCGTCGGCGCGGTGCTGGTCGGTGCCGGCGCCGGCATGGCCTTCCTGGCCGGCACCACACTGCTGGGCGGGGAGGTGGCCGACGAGGTGCGCGGCCGGGTCTTCGCGGTGGTGCAGATCGGCACCCGACTGGTGCTGATCCTGGCCATCGGTCTGAGCAGCGTGCTGGTCGGCGTCGGTGGCTCGCGCAAGCTGGAGATCGCCGACCTCGGCATCTCCGTCTCCTCCACCCGACTGCTGCTGCTGGCCGCCGGTGCCGCCGGCATCTTCGCCGGGATCAGCGCGTTCGGCCAGATGGACGACAAGAAGGGCGTACCGGTCCTCGCCGACCTCTGGGGCTCCATCCGGGGTCGGCCGCTGATGCCGGCCGAGCCGTTCGTCTCCGCCGGGCTGTTCGTGGTGTTCGAGGGTGGCGAGGGCGCAGGCAAGTCCACTCAGCTCACGGCGCTCGCCGAGCGGTTGAGGGGCCAGGGGTGCGACGTCGTGGTCACCCGTGAACCCGGGGCCACAGCGGTCGGTCGGCGGATCCGGTCGCTGGTGCTGGACACCTCCGGCGAGGACGCGCCCTCCCCCCGGGCCGAGGCGCTGCTCTACGCCGCCGACCGGGCGCACCACGTGGCCACCGTCGTCCGACCCGCGCTGGTCCGGGGCGGTGTGGTGATCAGTGACCGGTACGTCGACTCGTCCCTGGCGTACCAGGGCGCCGGCCGGACGCTGCCCGTCGACGAGGTCTCCTGGCTCTCCTCCTGGGCCACCGGTGGCCTCAAGCCCGACCTGGTGGTGCTGCTCGACGTCGAGCCGCACACCGGCCTGTCCCGGGTGGCCTCGCGCAACACCGGCACCGACCGGCTGGAGGCCGAGTCGATCGCCTTCCACGAGCGCGTCCGGTACGCGTTCCTCGACCTCGCCGCCGCCGACCCGAAGCGCTACCTGGTGCTCGACGCTTCCCGACCGGCCGGCGAGATCACCACGCTGGTGGTCCGGCGGGTCGAGGAGATGCTCGGCAAGCCGGGCGGCATCGTGCACCCGCGACCGGCGCAAGGTCCGGACACCTCGGTGCAGCCTGAGTTATCCGACGCGGAGCTGGTGACGATGGAGCACAAGACCTGATGCCGGACGTCTTCGCCGACCTGGTCGGTCAGGACGAGGCGGTTGTCGAGCTGCGCCGCGCCGCCGCAGCAGCCGCCGCCGTGCTGCGGGCTGGCGCGGCCGACCGGGCACCCGCGTTGGTCGCCGCCGCCCCGACCAGCGACGACGCGCTCCCGGCCGACGGGTTGGACCCGTCGTCCGGGATGACGCACGCGTGGATCTTCACCGGGCCGCCGGGCTCCGGCCGCTCGGTTGCCGCCCGGGCGTTCGCCGCCGCACTCGAGTGCGTGCACGGCACGGGCTGCGGCGAGTGCCCCGGCTGCCACACCACGATGGGCGGCACCCACGCGGACGTGCGGATGGTGGTGCCGGAAGGACTCTCCATCGGCGTCGGCGAGATGCGCGCGCTGGTGCTCCGCGCAGCCAGCACCCCGTCCGGCGGGCGCTGGCAGGTGGTGGTCATCGAGGACGCCGACCGACTCACCGAGGCTGCCGGCAACGCGCTGCTCAAGGCGATCGAGGAACCGCCGCCGCGGACGGTCTTCCTGCTCTGCGCGCCGTCCACCCACCCGGACGACATCTCGGTGACCATCCGGTCGCGCTGTCGGGTCGTACCCCTGCGGCAGCCGCCGGCCGCCGCGGTGGCCGAGGTGCTGGTCCGTCGGGACGGCGTCGCGCCCGACGTGGCGCAGTGGGCGGCGGCGGCCGCGCAGGGGCACGTGGGGCGGGCCCGTCGGCTTGCCCGCGACCCGGAGGCCCGCAAGCGACGCGAGGCGGTGCTCGCCGTGCCGCGCCGGCTGACCGGCGTCGGCGCGGCGTTCGACGCGGCGTCCGCGCTGATCGAAGCGGCCGAGGCGGAGGCCGAGGCGTCAGTCACCGAGGCCGACACGACCGAGCGGGCGGCACTGGAGACCGCGCTCGGTGCGGGCGGCACCGGCCGGGGCGCGGCGGGCGCCATCCGGGGTGCTGCCGGGCAGCTCAAGGAGTTGGAAAAGCGGCAGAAATCCCGGGCCACCCGGGCCCAGCGCGACGCCCTGGACCGGGCGCTGGTCGACCTGGCGGGCTTCTACCGGGACGCGCTCACCATGGCGCTGCGCGCACCCGTCGCCCCGGTGCACACCGACACCGCCGCGCTGGCCGGCGCCGGCGCCCAGAAGTGGGACGCCGAGGGGGCGTTGCGTCGGCTGGAGGCCGTGCTCGCCTGCCGTGCGGCCATCGAGGCGAACGTCAAGCCGCGGATCGCGGTCGAGGCGATGATGCTCGCCCTCTGGAAGGGCTGACCCGCACTTTCCCGGCGTTGTCCACAGGCATCGACAGGCCCGATTGTGGTGCGGTACGGTCCGTGTGCCGTGGTGACGGTGACAGCACACTGAGTGATGGGCCACCCGGGAGGAGTCCGCCGATGCCGCGGGGGGAGATCGACGAAGCCTGGATCGAGGAGGCGGTGCGACGCTACCGCCGGATCGAGTCCCTCCAGGCCGAGTTCGACCAGGCGGTGTCGACCGTCGAGGTGACCGTCCGCTCGCCGGACGGTCTGGTCGAGGTGGTGGTCACTGCTGGCGGACGGATCACCGACGTCCGGTTCCTCGGGCCGCTGCACACCCGCAGCCCACGCGACGTGGCCGGTTCCGTGCAGGCCGCGGTCACCGCCGCAGCCGACGCCGCCGAGTGGGCCCGGGAGAAGCTGCACAACGAGACGTTCGCCGCCTACCGACCGCTCGCGGGGGCCTGAGATGGACACGCTGCGCGCGCTCTCCGCCCGACTGGACGAGGCGAGCGCCACGCTCACCGTCGTTTCGCACACCGTCACCGCCAGCGATCCGGCCCAGGCCGCGTTCGGTGCCGACGCACCGGGCCGCCCGGGCGAGATCGGGCGGGCGCTGCACCGGCAGTGGACCACCGCCACCGACGACCGGGCCCGGGAGGCCCGCGCCGCCGCCGGTCGACTGGCCGCCGCCGCGGCGGCGGTGCGGGAGGCCGCCGACCGCTACACCGAGGTCGACCAGGCGGCCCGCCGCCGGCTCACCGGGGAACCGTGATGGACGCGCTGGACCGGCTCGCCGAGCCCGGCCTCGACCTGCTCCGCCGGGTGGACACGCTGATCGCGGCCGGCGTCCCCGAGGGTCACCGGGTCTGGCCGCTGCTGCGCCGCATGCAGGTGCTGCCAGGCGACGCGGTTCGCAGCTTCCTCGACCTGCACCCGGTGCCGCTCGCGAGCGCCGGCCACGCGGTGCGCCGGCTCGTCCGGGGGTACGACGACGTCTCCGCCGCGCTCACCGACTCGGTGCTCTGGTCCGGCCCGGCCGCCACGGCGTACGGGCAACAGCGGGCCGCGCTGCTACGCCACCTCGACGAGGGGCCGGACAGCCTGGTCGGGCGACTCGAATCCACCGCCGGATACGCCGACGCTCTCGCCGACTGGGTGGAGGGCAGCCGTCTCGCACTGGCCCGCACGTTGGCCGACGTGCTCCGTTCGGCCGAAGCGGTCGCCGTCGTCGCCGCCAGCGGTGCGTCGACGCGCCCCGGTCCGGTCGGGCCTGGTGTGGCCGACGCCGCCGAGATCGCCGCACGGGTTCTGGCGGTGCTCTGCGTCGCGTACGACGGCGCGGAGACGCTGCTGCGACAGTGGGCGCCGAGCCTGGCCGAGACCGCGTGGCGTCCGCCGACGGACGGGCGACCCCGCTACGACCAACCCACCCGGGTCGGCTGGTAACCGACTGCGCCCGGGTTGCCGGCGGGTTGCTGGGTTGCTGGGTTGCTTTTGGACAGGCCACGGCGTCGCTCGCGGGCGCCTGACCGGAGCCGGCGCCCACGGCGACGCCGTGGTCTTCCCCCTGCACCCCCCGCAGGCCTGCCTCCACTCAACGCCGTCGAGGCAGGTCTTGTCTTCCGCGCGGCCCCGGATTCAGCCGTCCGGGCGAGGAGCAACCAGACGACGGGACGCCCGGCACTGGGTCGAGTCGACGGCCATGAATGGCAGCAGGGCGTAGCCGGCCGGTGCGCCCTGCGCCGCGACCCGTCGTAGGGTGGGGGGATGGGCATGCTCTGCGCGGTCAGCTTCAACCGGTACGGGCGGCTCTACTATCTCGACCCGGGTGAGTTGCGTCCGCAGGTGGGCGACCGGGTGCTGGTGCCCACCGATGACGGGCCCGAGGTGGCGGAGTGCGTGTGGGCCGCGCAGTGGGTGACCGAGGAGACCGACGGCTTCCCCCGCCTGGTGGGGCTGGCTGGCGACGACGACCTACGCCGGGATGAGGCGTTGCGTCGGCGCAAGGCCGAGGCGAAGGTGGCCGCGAAGCGGCTGATCCGCTCGCACGGCCTGCCGATGAAGGTGGTGGCGGTCGACCATGTGCTCGGCTCCGCCGAGAGCGGCGGTGAGCGCAGCACCGTCTACTTCACCGCCCCGCACCGGGTGGACTTCCGATCCCTGGTCCGCGACCTGGGCGCGACCCTGCACTGCCGGGTGGAGTTGCGTCAGCTCTCCGCCCGCGACTCGGCACGGGTGCAGGGCGGCATCGGCTCCTGCGGTCGGGACCTGTGCTGCGCCACGTTCCTCACCGACTTCGAGCCGGTGACCATCCGGATGGCGAAGGACCAGGACCTGCCGCTCAACCCGCTGCGCATCTCCGGCGCCTGCGGCCGGCTGATGTGCTGCCTCAAGTACGAGCATCCTTTGTATGCCCGGTTTGCCGAGTCAGCTCCGGCGATCGGCAGCCGGGTCACCACGCCGGAAGGGGAGGGCCGCGTGGTCGGTCACAGCGTTCCGAGAGACGCGGTGACCGTCCGCTTGGACGCTGACGGCTCGCGCTCCATGTGCTCCCGCGCCGACGTCTGCGGCTCCCGCCGCGCCTACGACAGCCGTGACCAGTCGGGCCCGGAGGGTGCAGCGCGGTGATCGGCGTGCCTCCTCGCTCACGGTCGCAAATCCTTGAGATGACCGAGCAGCCATGAGGGACAGCATTTGTCTCACCGTGTTGATGGGGATCCGGCGATGGGCCTGCGGAACTATCTGATCGAAGGCGTCTCCGGTACCGGTAAGACATCGGTCTGCAAAGAACTGCAGCGGCGTGGCTACCACGCCATCAATGGTGACCGGGAACTGGCTTATCAAGGCGACCCGGAGACTGGTGAGCCGTTGGACGGGCGCGGGCACGAGCACCACATCTGGCGCGTGCATGACGTGCAGGCGCTGGTCGCCGAACACGCCGAGCAGGTGACCTTCTTCTGCGGAGGCTCACGGAACTTCCACAAGTTCATCGATCTGTTCGATGGCGTCTTCGTGCTTGACGTCGACCTGGACACCTTGCAAGGACGACTTGACGGACGATCGGAAGACGAATGGGGTGGGGGAGAGGCGGAGCGCGAACTCATCGTTCGATTGCATCGAACGAGGGAAGACATTCCGAGAAACGGTAGCGTGATCGACGCCACCGCACCTCTTGCGAGCGTCGTCGACGAGATCCTTCGTCAAGTAATGCTGTCTCCGGGCAAGTGAGAACACCCGCTGTACCAACGCTTCCAGGAGACCGCCCCGGCGGTCGGCAGTCGGGTCTCCACCCCGGAAGGTGACGGCCGGGTCGTCGGCCACAGCGTCCCGAGAGACGCGGTGACCGTACGCCTGGACGCCGACGGCTCCCGCTGCTCCTGCTCTCGAGCCTCCGTCTGCGCCCCACGCCAAGCCCACGACCAGCACTACACCCCCTAACCCACTCCCCACTCCCCACTCCCCAGCCCGGCCCCCGGCCTCCCGCCCCCCTTCCCGTCCCCGTTGATCATGAAGTTATTGCCATCTCTGTCGGCGTGTCGGGGCAATAACTTCATGATCAACGCGGGGGCGGGGCGCGGAGCGCGGGGGTGGGCGCGGAGCGCGGAGCGTGGGCGTGGAGCGGGGTGGGTTAGTGCAGGACTGTGGGGGGTTCGGTTAGGTGGGGGGTTAAGGGGGATTTGGGGGTCAGCCAGCTTTGGGTGGGGGACTGGTCGGGGTTCACCTGCCAGTCGCGGGAGACCCGGTCCACCCCCAGCGGGTAGATCGTCAGCGTGCCGTCCGGGTCGATGCGCAGCCGCAGGAACGACTTGGAATCCTCAATGCCCTGGCCGGCGAAGAGTTCGTTGACGTTCACGCCGAACGAGCTCGCCACCAGCAGGTACGCCGCCACCAGCTGACTGGCCACCAGACCGGACACCGGGCCGTAGAGCACCGCCGCAGCGGCCGCCGGCAGTGGCCACGGCCAGTCGTAGAACGGCAGCGCCAACCAGACCCACGTGCCGGCCGCCGCCAGAGACACCTGCGCCACGCCGTGGCTGACGCCGAGGATCCAGTGCCGCGCGTGGCGTTTGCCGCTCGCGCTCGGGGGCTTTGCGAACAGGGCCGCAGCCAGCACTGTCACCAGCACCATCACCACCAGCGGGACGGTGAACAGCCGCTGGTCGGTGCTGTCGGCCCAGTTCGCCGTCGCCCCCGCCATGGCCAGCATCAGCAGGGTGTGCAGGGTGCCGAGCAACGTGGTGAAGCCGGGATTGCGGAACGGCAACCGGGGGAAGATGCCCCAGCCGTAGCGACGGGACCGCGCGGCGTCCGGGTAACGGGCCACCAGGTCGTACGGCTGGGCGGGGCTGGCCTTGCGGGTTGGCGTGTCCCGCGGTGGCACCTCGATGTGCTCCGGCAGCTTGTGTGTGGGATAGAGGTACGCGCCACCCCCACCGCAGGTGATCAGCTGCCGGTCCGCCCCGGAATAGCGGGCGTAGTGGTGCAGGTCGCCGGAGAGTAGCAGCCGCACCCGCGCCCCGGTCGGGTCGATGATGGTACGGATGAAGTAGTCGATCGAGTCGTACGCCGTGGGGTCGTCGACGGCCTTGACCCAGGTCGGCGCCGGCGCCGCGATGATCACTTTGGACTCCGGCCCGAGCCGCCGGGCCACCTCGTCGAAGTAGGCCAACTGCGGGTCGTCCAGGTACGAGCCGGACTGGTCGTCCACGCCGAGCAACCACCAGCCGGCCGGCAACTCCACCGCGAAGTACGACCGGGACTGCCCGGTGCCCCAGCCCGCGAAGTTCCGGTCCCGAGAACGGACGAACAATCGCAGGAACGCGGTGAGACCGTCGTACCAGTCGTGGTTGCCGGGCACCGCGAAGAGCGTGGGCTTCTCGACCGGCGCCACCGGCAGCGCGGCCTGGTAGGGGCCCTTGCACCGGTCCTCGTATGCGGCGTAGGCCGCCGACGGGTACACCTGGTCGCCGCCCATCACCAGGGTCTGCGCCCGGGGCAGGCGGTGCCCGTCGACGGTCAGCTCGGGCTGCGCCAGCAGGTACGCCACCGAGTACGTCGCGTTGAAGCCGTCACCCAGGTCGGCCACGTAGTCGAGCCACAGCCCGCCGTCCGGCCCGACCTGGCGAAAAACGCCGTCGCCGAACGCGTTCTGCAACTCGCGCTTGTCGAGGTACGCCCCGAAGAGCACCGCCAGCAGCGTCCGGATGCCGGTGCTGATCAGCAGGAACGGTGCCAGCCACGGCACCGGCTTGCGCGGCGTGAAGCCCAACTCCAGCGGATCGGTGTTGCGTGGCCGGTGGGCGGCGCGTTCACCGGCCGCCGCACGGTCAGGACGCTCCGGGCGGGGGGATTCGTCGCGTTCGTCGCTCACCCGCCGCAGCGTAGTCCTGGTCACGATCATTCGCTGTCCGGTAAACGTCCAGATGGCGGCCGATGTCCGGTTAGTGCTGGCACGCTCGGCGGGGGTATCCCGTTCGGTCGGTGCCGCCGGGGTGCCGTACACTTGCTGATCGTTGCCGCCTTAGCTCAGTCGGCTAGAGCGACGCACTCGTAATGCGTAGGTCGACGGTTCGATTCCGTCAGGCGGCTCGGTACGGAAGCCCAGGTCATTGGCCTGGGCTTCGCCGTTTTCCACGGTCGACGACACCGCCGACGCCGTATCCGCGCCGGCGTCGTTGAGGGCGATGGGGTGGCTCAGGGCCGTTGACGACTGGCGATCAGGGCTCCCGTCGTCCGACGATGATGCCGCCGAGCCGGCTCTCCGCCGAGGTGACGGTGGTCTGCGAGTCGACGGTGAACCCGTTCCGGCACAGCCAGGCCGCCACCTGAACTGGCTGCCGACGATGGACGTGCACGTTCATCGGGTGGCCGCCGTAGCCCTCCGTCTTGAGCGTCGTCTGGTCGCCTACGTGGAAGCCGAGCAGCAGCGGGCCGCCGGGACGAACCACCCGCCGGAAATGCGCGAACACCGCGCCGATCTGGTCGTCGGGGATGTGGATGAGGGAGTACCAGGCGACCAGGCCGGCGACCGAGCCATCGGCCAGATCGAGGTCGGTCATCGAACCGACCTCGAACCTCAGCTCAGGGTGATCACGGCGGGCCACGTCGATCATCCCGGGCGAGAGGTCGATCCCGAAGGCGTCGACGCCGAGCGTGCGCAGGTGGGCGGTGATCCGCCCAGTCCCGCAGCCCACCTCTACGACCGGCCCACCGCCGGCACCCTGCACGAGATCGGCGAACGACGCCAGCGCGGCTCGTTCGTGCGGTGCCTGCGCCAAGAGGTCGCGTACCAGGTGCGCGTAGCTGACCGCCACCCTGTCGTAGGAGGTGCGGGTCCGCGACAGCCAGTCGTCTGCTGTCACCACGACGATCAGGTGTAGATCTTCGTGGCGTACTCCGGGCCGTAGTGCCGTTCCAGGTCTTCCAGGGTCTCCGCCGGCGCCTCGACCTCCTTGATCAGGCGTGCCCGGGACGGCAACACCTCGGGCTGCCAGGTCTCCGGCCGCCACAGCTCGGACCGCAGGAACGCCTTCGCGCAGTGGTAGAAGATCTGCTCGATCTCCACCACCACGGCGAGCACCGGCCGGTGCCCCTTGACCACCATGTCGTCGAACCAGGGCGCGTCGCGCACGAGCCGGGCCCGCCCGTTGATCCGGAGCGTGTCGGTCCGCCCGGGGATCAGGAAGAGCAACCCGACGTGCGGGTTGTCGAGGATGTTGCGGTAGCCGTCGGCCCGCCGGTTGCCGGGCCGCTCGGGCAGCGCGATTGTCGTGTCGTCCAGCACCAGGGCGAACCCGGCCGGGTCGCCCTTGGGTGAGACGTCGCAGGTGCCGTCAGCGCCGGCCGTGGCCAGCAGACAGAACGGTGAGGCGTCGAGCCACTCGCGGTCCCGCTCGTGCAGGCGGGGGCGGTCCTTGGTGGCGGCGCGCGGGTGCGGTACGCCGAGCAGTTCGCGCAACTCCTCGTGCGAGGTGATCTCCACCGTCACGTTGATCCTCCCTCGACCGTTGAGCCGGTGGCGGGCACCACCATTCGTCAGCCTAAACCGCCGTGACCAGCGTGAGGTTTGCGCCGGATCACCGGGGGTACGGCCCGCCGTACGAGACCGTCGCGCAGCGCAGCCGACCAGTGGAGGCCGGGAGATGGAGAGCCGACTCAAGGTGCTGGGTCACCCAGTCCATCCGATGCTGGTCATGTTCCCGGTCGCGCTGCTGGCCACGGCGGTGCTGTTCGATGTGATCGACACCGTGGGTGGTCCCGACTTCCTCGGCGAGGTCGCGTACTGGAACATCACCGTTGGCCTGATCGGCGGCCTGCTCGCCGCGGCGGCCGGCTCGTTCGACCTGCTGGCGATCCCGACCGGCACCCGCGCCAAGCGGGTGGGTCTGCTGCACGCCGGCGCCAACGTCGCGGTGGTCCTGCTCTTCGCCGCCGTGTGGGTTGTGCGGCTCAACGCGGATTCGCGGGCCGCCGGCGGGGCCCTGGTCGCCATCGAGGTCGTCGCGGTGGCGATCCTCGGCATCAGCGCCTGGCTCGGTGGCGAGCTGGTCGACCGGCTCGGTGTGGGCGTCGACCGCGACGCCGGCCTGGACGCGCCCAGCTCCCTGCGGCCGCCGGCGTCGACCCAGCGGATCGGAGGGGTGTGATGAGCGAGCAGCAGTTCGGTGGCTTCGGCCGAGGGTGGCGGGGCAGCCGGCAGCAGGGTTGGGACCCGATGGGGGAGTTGCAGTCACTGCGCGCCGAGCTGAGCCGCCTGGTCGGTGGTCGCGCCGGGGCGTCGGACGTCGAGTTGACCGAGACCTCGGACGGCTGGGAGGTCGTCGTCCGGCTGCCCGGGGTGGCGCCGGAGGAGGTGGCGGTCGAGTTGGACGACCGTGAGCTGTGCGTGCGGGCCCGCTCGGAGGCGGAGGTCAACGCCGACCAGGGCATCCCCGGCGGCTTCGAGACGCGCGGCTTCGAATACCGGGTCAACCTGCCGGCGCGGGTCGACCCGGACGCCATCGATGCGGTGATGGACCACGGCCTGCTGCGGGTCCGCCTGCCTCGGGCGACCCGGCCCGCGCCGCGCACCATCACCGTGGGGCGCACCGGGCCGCGCTCCGGCGACCTCCTGCCGGGTACGCCGATGCCGGCCGATCCCGCCGCGGACCGGGAGTTGCACCGCCCGGACACCGCTACCGAGATCGACCGGCCGTAGCGCGCCGCGTGGTCAGCCCTCCCGTGCTCGGCCCGACCGCCGAGCGCCTTCCGGACGTGCGGCGGATCGCCGTGCTGCGCGCCAACGCGCTCGGCGACTTCATCTTCGCCCTGCCGGCGCTGGACGCGTTGCGCAGCGCGTACCCCTCGGCGGAGATCGTGTTGCTCGGTGCGCCGTGGCACGCGAAGCTCTGGCGCGACCGGCCCGGCCCGGTGGACCGGGTGCTGGTGGTGCCGCCGGCGGCCGGCATCCGTACGCCGGAGCAGGGCGAGCCGGAGTCGTCGATGGACGACTTCCTGGCCGCTGCCACCGGTGCGGAATTCGACCTGGCGGTGCAGATCCACGGCGGGGGCGCCAACTCCAACCCGCTGATCGGTCGGCTCGGCGCCCGGGTGACCGTCGGCCTGCGCGCCGACGACGCGCCGCCGCTGGACCGGTGGCTGCGCTACGTCTACTACCAGCACGAGGTGATCCGCTATCTGGAGGTGGTGGCGCTGGTGGGAGCGCCGGCCACGACCATCACGCCGACGCTGGCGGTGACCGACGCCGACCGGGCCGAGGCCGCCCGGGTGCTCGGCCCGGCGGGCCGTCAGCGGGTGGCGTTGCACCCGGGTGCCACCGACACGCGCCGCCGCTGGCCCGCGGAGCGCTTCGCCGAGGTGGCCCGCGCGTTGCACGACGACGGGTACGAGGTGCTGGTCACCGGCACTCCCTCCGAGCAGGAGGTGGTGGACCGGGTCGTCGCCGCGGCGCAGGTGCCGGTGCGCCCACAGGTGGGCACGCTCAGCCTCGGTGGGCTGGCGGGTTGCTACGCCGACTGCGCGTTGGTCGTCTCGAACGACACCGGCCCGTTGCACCTGGCCGCCGCGGTGGGCGCTCCCACGGTGGGCATCTTCTGGGTCGGCAACCTGATCAACGGGGCCAGCCCGCTGCGGGGCCGGCACCGGCCGATCAGCTCGTGGACCGTGCACTGCCCGGTCTGTGGGGTCGACTGCACACCGGGCATCTATCCGCACCGGCCGGGCGACGGCGAGTGCCCGCACCGGGACTCGTTCGTGACCGACGTACCGGTCATCGAGGTGCTGGAGGCCGCCCGGGAGTTGCTCACCCGGTAGGTCAAGCCGGCTGCGGGGTGTCCTCGTCGGCGAGGACGACCTCCCACGCCTCCACGTCCCGGTCGGTGACGGTGGTGGGGGACTCCAGGTGGTACGCGCCGCTGGGCAGGATTCCCGCGCCGCCGTAACGCGACATCACGGCCAGCTGCGCGGCCACGTCCTCGCCCTGGTGCTTCTCCTGCACCCGACGCCAGAAGTCGAAGCCACCGGCGTCGACGAGCTTGGCCCGGTCGTAGAGCACGCACCCGCCGATCCAGGAGACCTTGTACGCCCGCCACGAGCCCGGCGGCAGCGCCAACTGCTCGGTGATGTGCAGCAGGTTCGCGGCGGAGTGGATCCGGGCCCGTTTCCACTGCGGGGTGTCGGGTCGGATCCGTTCCGGTGTGGGCGGGCCGGCCCACTCCTCGTAGTGGCCGTGCGATTCCGGCCGCACGTCATCGGTGTACGAGAGCCCGTGTACGCCGTTACCGACGAACCCACAGCCCAGCTCACCGATCGCGGTGACCAGCCGGCGCAGCGCACCCGGTTCCAACCAGATGTCGTCGTCGAGGGTGAGGACGTACCGGGCGGCCGAGGCGGCGAGCAGGTACGCCCGGTGTTCGGCCAACCCCCGACGGGGCAGCCGGCGGGTCAGCAGCACCGGGTGACCCCGGTGGCGCAGGGCCCGGACCATGGTGGCCGCGGCGGGATGCGCGTACGCCGGATCCCCATCGGACTGATCGCTGACGACCACGCCGAAGCCGGGCAGCCCGTCCTGGGCGGCGAGCCCGCCCAGGGTGACGGCCAACTCGGCGGGCCTGTTCCGGGTCGGAATCAGCACGTCGACCAGCCGGTCGGCGCGGAACTCCGCCGTTGTGCCGAGGTCGAGAGGGCGGTTCACGACGCCTGGGTGCGGGTGCGCAGGGACGGGTCCGGCTGCCGGTCCTCGGCGTACGGCGAGGGCTCCGTGGGGTGCGCGGACGGATCCTGGCTGTGCGACCGGATCCGCTCGATGATCGCGGAGGTGGACCGGTCCGGCACGTACCCCAGGGTGCGCACCTGGCCGCCCAGCCGGCGCACCAGTGGCGCCTCCGGCACCAGCTCCGGCGGATAGTCGCCGCCCTTGACGTACACGTCCGGTCGGACCGCCTCGATCAGCGCGGCGGGTGAGTCCTCCTCGAAGACCACCACGTGGTCCACGCAGGCGAGGGCGGCGAGCAGGGCCCCCCGGTCCTCGACCGGGTTGACCGGCCGGTCCGGGCCCTTCAGCCGTCGTACGCTGCCGTCGGAGTTGACCGCCACGATGAGCAGGTCACCCAACGCGCGGGCCTGCTCCAGGTAGCGCACGTGCCCGCGATGCAGCACGTCGAAGCAGCCGTTGGTGAACACCACCGACCGTCCCGCCTCGCGGTGCTCGGCGACGATCGCGTCCAACTCGTTGCCGCCGACCACAGCGGGGTGGGTCGTGGTGTTTGTCGGCTGGTCGAGCGCGGCGAGCAGGTCGTCCCGTCGGCACACACAGGTGCCGGTGTCCGAGACGGTGATGGTGGCCGCCAGCTGGGCGAGTTGGGCGGCGGTGGGCAGCGGCGCGTCGGCGGCCAGGGCCAATGTCATCGCCGCCAGGTACGCGTCGCCGGCACCCACGGCGTGGCTCGCCGGCACCGGTGTGCTGTGGCTGCGTCGTGGCTCCCCGTCGGCGCCGCCGACCACCGCGCCCTCGGTGTCCAGGGTCACCGCGACCACGTCGGCGCCGGTGTGCGCACGCAACTCCGCCAGGCGTGACTCGGCCAGGACGGCCCGGTCGACGCCCTCGCCGGCCCGGGTGTTCACGGTGACCCCCGTGCCGGTGACGCTGAGCCCGTCGCCGGTGAGCGCGACCCGTCCCTCGCCCGGGGTCGGCTCACCGACCGGCCCCGGGGCAGTGCTGTCGGTGACGTCGTCGGCGCGTACCGCCCCCGGGGCCGCGCCCACCGTCATTTCGGAGGGCCCGTCGGTCGGGTCGCCGTGCGGGTGCTCCAGGTGCAGTTCCGTCCCGCCGGTCGGTCGGGTCGTACCGCCCGCACGGGCCAACAGCCGGGTCGCCTCGGCGAAGCTGGGGGTGACCACGGTGGGCGCGAGACCCCGCCAGTCGGCGAGGTCGTGGGCGTCCAGCGCGACAGTGGCGTACCGCTCGCGGTTCTCGACCAGCCACGCGCGGACCGGTGCGGGCAGCGCGCCCAGGCCGTAGTCGCAGACCACCAGGGTCGGCGCTTCCCCGCCGGCGGCGGCGCGCAACTCCTCGGTGGCGCAACTCAGGGCGGTGAGCAGTCGGGCCACGCCGTCGTGGTCCAGGGCGTCCTCCGGGTCGCCGGAGTCCTCGCGCAACAGGATCTGGTTGCCGGCCAACATCCGGCGCTTCACCGGGGTGGGCCGCCCCGGCAGGTTGACCGTGCGGTCCCAGACGCCCGCCCGGTCCAGGCAGTCGTGCAGTTCGTCGCCGGCGACGTCGGCGCCGACCGGCGCCACCAGCACCGCCCGGCCGCCGAGGGCGGCGACGTTGACGGCGGTGTTCGCGGCCCCACCGGCGGCGGAGATGCGCCGCCGCAGGGTGAGGACGGGCGCGGGCGCCTCCCGGCAGAGCCGGTCGGAGTCGGCGAACCGCCATTCGTCCAACATGGCGTCACCGACGATCAGGACTGGGCGTTCGAGCCAGCTCTCCACGACGGTGGCGAGCCGGCGCTGTTCCGCTGCTGCTCCTGCCATGCCTCCCCGGGTCCCCAGCGGCCTGGCGGACAAACCTGGGTGGTGGCCGTCCCGCTACTGGTCACCCCGCCTTCGATGGCTCCTGACCGTTCCGAACCTGTCCGACCTGTCCTTACCTGTTTCGGGCGTTCGAGGGTGGGAAGGGGATTGAGATCCCCCCGGAAAGGAGATGTACCGAGATGGCAGCGACACTGCAGGGCAAGCGGATCGCCTTCCTGGCCGCCGACGGCGTCGAGGAGGTCGAGTACGTCCAGCCACGGGAGGCGGTCGAGAACGCCGGCGCGACTGTCGAGTTGGTCTCGCTCAAGCCCGGTTCGATCCAGTCCTTCAACCACCTGGACCACTCCAAGACCTACGACGTGGACGTGACAGTCGACAAGGCGGACGCCGCCGGTTACGACGCGCTGGTGCTGCCCGGAGGGGTGGCGAACCCGGACTTCCTGCGGGGCGACCCGGACGCGGTGCGGTTCGTGAAGGCGTTCTTCGACGCGGGCAAGCCGGTCGGCGTGATCTGTCACGGCCCGTGGACGCTGATCGAGGCGGACGTGGTGCGCGGTCGGCGGATCACCTCCTGGCCCACGCTGCGCACCGACCTGACCAACGCCGGAGCCACCTGGGTGGACGAGGAGTGCGTCACCGACGGCAACCTGACCAGCAGCCGCAAACCCGACGACCTCCCCGCCTTCTGCGCAAAAATCCTGAAAACCTTCCCCACCCCCTAAACCCACCCCACCCCCACCCCCTACCCCGGTTGATCATGAAGTTATTGCCACGACACGCCGTGCGAGTTGGCAATAACTTCATGATCGTCGAGGAGGGAGGGAGGGAGGGAGGGAGGGAGGGAGGGAGGGAGGGAGGGTCGGGGGCGGGGTGGGGGTGGTTTTTTGCGGTTGGGCGCATGTTCTGCGGGTGGCGGGATAGAAGGGCACATGACCACCGAAGCCTCCGAAGCCCCGGTGCTGAACCGTCAGCAGATCCGGCTGCTCATGTTGGGCCTGATGACCGGCATGCTGCTGGCCGCACTCGACCAGACCATCGTTGGTACGGCGCTGCCGACCATCGTGGGCGAGTTGGGCGGAATCAACCACTACTCGTGGGTGGTCACCGCGTACCTGCTCGCCTCGACCGCGTCGACGCCCCTCTACGGCAAGATGGCCGACCTGTACGGGCGTCGACCGGTCTTCCTCTTCTCGATCGGCACGTTCCTGGTCGGGTCGTTGCTGGCCGGGTTGTCGCAGAACATGACCCAGTTGATCGTCACCCGGGGTATCCAGGGTCTCGGTGCCGGTGGTCTGCTGACCCTCGCCTTCACCATCATCTCGGACGTGGTGTCACCCCGGGAACGTGGGCGTTACCAGGGCCTGTTCGGCGCGGTCTTCGGGATCTCGTCGGTCGCCGGGCCGCTGGTGGGCGGTTACTTCGCGGAGACCGACTGGCGGTGGATCTTCTACATCAACGTGCCGCTGGCGATCCTGGCCATCGTCGTCTGCTACCACGTGATGCGGCTGATCCCGTTCGAACGTCGGGACCACTCGATCGACTGGCTCGGCGCCGGCCTGCTGGTCGCCGGGGTGAGTTCCCTGCTGCTCGCGCTGAGCTGGGGTGGCAACGAGTACGCCTGGGGCTCCGGCGTGATCATCACGCTCTTCGTGGTCGGTGCGGTGCTGGGGGTGCTCTTCGTCCTCCAGGAGGCCCGGGTGGCCGAGCCGATCCTGCCGCTGCGGTTGTTCCGGAGCGCCACCTTCGCGCTGGCCAACTCGGCCCTGCTCATCATCGGTCTGGTGATGTTCGGTTCGATCATCTTCATCCCGTTGTACCTGCAGATCGTGAAGGGCGCCTCGCCGACCCGCAGCGGTCTGCTGATGCTGCCCATGATGGCCGGCATCATCATCACCTCGATCCTGACTGGCCGCGCGATGACCCGGATCGGCCGCTACAAGTGGTTCCCGGTGGCCGGCTCGGTGACCCTCCTGGTCGGTATGTTCCTCTTCACCCAGTTGGAGGTGGCCACCTCACTCTGGGTCGCCTTCGGTTTCATGGTGGTGATCGGCATCGGGCTGGGTCTGTGCATGCAGTCGCTGATCCTGGCGGTGCAGAACGCGGTCTCCGTACGCGACCTGGGAGCCGGCACCTCCTCGGCGACCTTCTTCCGGTCACTGGGTGGTTCGTTCGGGGTGGCGATCCTCGGCACGGTGCTCTCGTCCCGGCTGACCGGCGGGCTCGCCGACCGGTTGCCCGGCGCGATCGCGCAGCTCCCGCCGGAGGAGCAGGCCGCCGTGGCGGCGAGTGGCGGCACCAACATCTCGATCAACGACCCGGCCACCATCATGGCCCTGCCGGGGCCGGTACGCGCGGCCATCCAGAATGCCTTCGTCGACGCGCTGGACATGGTCTTCCTGACCGCCGGCGTGATCGCGATCGTGGCGGTGGTGGTCACCCTGACGCTGCCCAACACACAGCTGCGGGGTGCCGGTCCGAAGGGTGCCACCGGTGGCGCCGATCCGCTTGGCGGCGAGGCCCCGGCCCCGGGCGGCAAGCCGTTGACCCGCGAGTCCAAGGAGGAGGCGGCCGCCGACATGGAGGCCAAGTCCCAGACGATGATCTGAGTGTCTCGACCCGACCGCCCCGGACCGCTCCCGGGGCGGTCGGTGTCAGCCGGCCACGAGGCGTAGCGGCTGCGGGTGTTGACTGTTGAGGCGGTCGAGCGCGGCGGAGGTCGCCGCGTCGGCGGGCAGGCACACGACCAGACGCTGGTCGTCGTCCGCCGGGAGTTCGAGGGTCTCGTACGCGGCCTGAGACAACCGGTCAGGCGGGGCGGCGGTAGACGCCGTACCACCAGGTCTGGGCCAACTCCCGGGCGGCTGCGGCGTCGTTTTCGGGGTCGGCCGAGGTCGTGCTGACGTGGTCGGCCAGGAAGCGGTCGCCGCCGATCACGACCAGCCGGCTGGCCATTGTGACCTCCACGTCGGCGGGAACGCGCCCGGCCTGCTGCTCGACGCGGAGCAGGTCCGCGGTGCGGGCCACGAACCTCTCCAACCCTGCCGCCCAGTACTCCCGGATCGATTCGTCGTACGTGGCTACCTCGTTGACCGCAGCCAGTACCGGAGCGTATGTCCGGTATATCCGGATCACGTCGGCGAAGACCTCGGTCAGCCGCGCGAGCGGGTCGCCCGGCTCGCCCGGGTGCCACTCGTCGGTGCGGTCGAACGAACTTTCCCGCATGGTGCCGGCGAGACGCATGAGCAACTCGGTCTTGTCCCGGAAGTGGGTGTAGAAGGTCGACCGCGCCACGCCGGCCTCGGCGGCGATCCGCTGCACGCCGAGGTCGGTGAAGCGGATGCCCTCTTTCAGGAGCCGCTCGGTGGCCGCCAGCACCCGCGCTTCGACTGCTGCGCGTCCGTCGGGGTTGCGCGGGCGGCGGCGGGTGATCGAGGGCATAGCCGGAATCCTAGGTGGCCGGGGGCGCGCTGGCGACGTACGCTCGTTGCCGGACACACTGTCCGACATAGTGACCACGGAGTGCCTGACCTCGGCCTCCGACCCACCACGAGGAGCAACACACGTGAAGTACCGACTGCTGGGCAACACCGGGGTGTACGTCTCGGAGATCTCGCTCGGCGCGATGACCTTCGGCGGCAGCGGGCACCCGCTCTGGGGCACCCTCGGCGGGCTCGCGCTGCCCGAGGTGCAGCGAATGGTGGACACCGCGCTGGACGCGGGCGTCAACTTCGTCGACACCGCCGACGGCTACAGCGACGGCGAGAGCGAGGAACTGCTCGGCAAGGCGCTGGGCAAGCGGCGTCGCGACGTCGTGCTGGCGACGAAGGTGCACTCCCGGACCGGGCCCGGCCCGAACGACGTCGGCACCTCCCGGCTGCACATCATGCAGAACCTGGAGGACAGCCTGCGTCGGCTGGGCACCGATCACATCGACCTGTACCAGATCCACAACTTCGACCAGGTCACCCCGATGGAGGAGATGCTGCGCGCGCTCGACGACGCGGTCCGGCAGGGCAAGGTCCGCTACATCGGCGCGGCCAACTTCGCCGCCTGGCAGATCTCCAAGGCGCTGGGCATCTCCGCACGGGAGAAGCTGGCCGGATTCGTCTCGGTGCAGGAGTACTACTCGCTGCTGGGCCGGGACGTGGAGCGCGACGTGGTGCCGATGGCGCTCAACGAGGGTGTCGGCCTGACCGTCTGGAGCCCGCTCGCCGGTGGTTTCCTCTCCGGCAAGGTCAGCCGGGACGGCGCCGTCGCCGACAGTGGCGCGCGCAGCGCCCAGCCCGGTTACGCAAGCTTCACGCCGATGGACCCGGAGCACGCCTTCGGGGTGGTCGACGTGCTCAAGGGTGTCGCCGAGCGGCACGGGGTCAGCCCGGCACGGGCGGCGGTCGCCTGGCTGCTGTCCCGGCCGGCCGTGACCAGCGTGATCGTCGGTGCCCGCAAGCAGGAGCAGTTGGTCGACAACATCGCTGCCTCGGACCTCACACTGACCGCGGAGGATCTCACCGAGCTGGACGAGGCCACCAAGCTGCCGGTCGCGTACCCGAACTGGATCCAGGAGGGGTACTTCGCCGGGCAACGCTACCCGCAGTGAGGCACGGCCCCCGGGGTCGGTGACCCCGGGGCCCGCCCTACTTGAGGATGAGCCGGTTCGTCTGCTCGAAGACGTCCAGGTCGGCCAGGGTCTCGACGACCGAGGAGGAGAGTGGGGCGGGGAACCGGTCGCGGGCGAAGAACCCGGCATCGGTGGTCTCGTCGGTGACCCGGGTCAACTGCCCGTCCCACTCCTCCACCTTGAACGCCGTCGTGAACACCTGGTACGTGTGGCCGTACATGTTGGTGCTCGTCCGGTCCGGGCCGGTGTAGAGGGCGAACGCGCAGACCCGCAGCGCGCGCAGGCCGGTCTCCTCACGGACCTCGCGTACCGCGCAGTCGGCGATCGACTCGCCCAACTCCATCGCACCGGCCGGCATGGCCCACTGGCCGTTGTCCGAGCGTTTGATCAGCAGGATGCGTCCGGCGTCGTCGTTGACCACGGCACGGGCGCCGACGAACATCAGCGTCCGGTCCCCGGCGAGCGCGCGCAACTGCCCTACGTATGAGTCGGCCCAGGAGATGCTCACCTGCGACAACTTACGGGGGTTCCCAACGTGTGACCGCCGACACTAGCTTGTTACCCATGCGTAGCACGATGATGGACGCCCCCCTGCAGATCTCCCGGATCCTCGACCACGGCGCAGGGGTGCACGGCACGGCCGAGGTGGTCACCTGGACGGGCGCCGAACCCCGCCGGATGACGTACGCCGAGGTGGGCCGTGCCGCCGCCCGGCTGGCACACGCGCTGCGCGACGAGTGTGGGGTGACCGGCGATGAGCGGGTCGCCACCTTCATGTGGAACAACAACGAGCACCTGGTCGCCTACTTCGCGGTGCCGAGCATGGGCGCGGTGCTGCACACGCTCAACATCCGGCTCTTCCCCGACCAGGTCGTCTACATCGCCAACCACGCCGAGGACCGGGTGGTGCTCGTCGACAGCACGCTGCTCCCGCTGCTGGCCCGGGTGATCGGTGAGCTGACCACGGTGCGGCACGTCGTGGTGGTCGGCGGGGGCGACCCGGCCCCGCTGGTGGCGGCTGCCGGTGACCGGATCACGGTGCACCACTGGGACGCGCTGCTCGCCGACCGGCCCGACACGTACGACTGGCCCGAGGTCGACGAGCGCGACGCCGCCGCGCTCTGCTACACCTCGGGCACCACCGGCAACCCGAAGGGTGTGGCCTACTCGCACCGGTCGATCTATCTGCACTCGTTGCAGGTCTGCATGCCGGAGGGTTTCGGTCTCGGGCCGACCGACCGCGAGTTGGCCATCGTGCCGATGTTCCACGCCATGTCCTGGGGTCTGCCGTACGCGGCCTTCCTCTCCGGCGCGTCGCTGATCATGCCGGACCGGTTCCTCCAGGCCGCGCCGATCGCCGAGATGATCGCCGCCGAGCGGCCCACCCTGGCCGGCGCGGTGCCGACCATCTGGACCGACCTGCTGGCCTACCTGGACACCCACGACGTGGACACCTCGTCGCTCGGTGAGGTGATCGTCGGCGGCTCGGCGTGCCCGCCGGCGCTGATGCACGCCTTCGACGATCGGCACGGGATCGACGTCATCCACGCCTGGGGGATGACCGAGATGTCCCCGCTGGGGTCGGTCTCGCGTCCGCCCGCCGGTGCGAGCGGTGAGCAGGCGTGGCGTTACCGCTACACGCAGGGGCGGGTGCCGGCGGGCGTGCAGGCGCGGATCGTCGGCCCGTCGGGTGAGCCGATGCCCGCCGATGGCAAGGCCGTGGGCGAGTTGGAGGTCCGGGGGCCGTGGGTGACCGCCCGGTACGTCGGTGACGACGCCCCGGACGAGGAGAAGTTCCGCGACGGCTGGCTGCGCACCGGCGACGTGGGCACCCTCTCGCCGGACGGCTACATCACGCTGACCGACCGCGCCAAGGACGTGATCAAGTCCGGTGGTGAGTGGATTTCGTCGGTGGAGCTGGAGAACGCGCTGATGGCCCACCCGGCGGTGCTGGAGGCGTGCGTGGTGGGTGTCCCGGACGAGCGGTGGGACGAACGTCCGCTGGCCACCGTGGTGCTCCGGGAGGGCGCTTCGGCGACCGCCGAGGAGTTGCGGGACTTCCTGGCCGGGTCGGTGGCGCGCTGGCAGTTGCCCGAGCGCTGGGCGTTCATCGACACGGTGCCGAAGACGAGCGTGGGCAAGTTCGACAAGAAGGTCGTCCGTTCGCGGTACGCCGGGGGTGAGCTGACTGTCCGGGAGCTGACAGCCCCGTAACGTTTTGCCAGGCACTGTCGCCTCTTAGGGCGGGAGTACTCCTGAACAACCCTCCCCAGGGGCGGCCCCGGCGTTCGCACCGCGCCGGGGCCGCCCGCTCCACGCGGGATGACCCGCACCGTCATTGTTGCGAAAGTTATTCGCCTTTGTCCTGCTGACAGGGAAATCGGGCGGTCAGCGACCCGATCAGGCGTCGCTGGTCGTGATGAGCACCTTGCCCACCGTCGAGTCCTCCACCGCCTGGTGCGCAGCAGCCGCCTCCGCCAGCGGGTAGTAGTGCAACGGCAGGCCGGCGTCCGCGCCGACCCGGATGCCACCCTGGCTGGCCGCCGCCGCCACGTCCTTCACGCCCTGCGCCTTGGCCGCCTTCGGCTCGGTGTAGACCAACACGAACTGCCAGCGGGCGTTCGGCGCCATCATCGCCCGAATCGGGATGCGCACCTCGCCCCCGCCGTCGTCGGCGTACATGCAGACCGCGCCGCCGTGCCGCAGCACCTGCACGTCGGTCGAGGCGTTGCGGGCGGGCGAGACCTCCACGATCGTGTGGACCCCGTCGGGGGCGATCTTGTGGACCTCCTCGACCACGTCCTGCTCCCGATAGTTGATCACGAAGGAGGCGCCGGCCGACGCCGCGAGCTGCGCCTTCTCCGCGCTGCTCACCGTGGCGATCACCGTGGCGTCGGCCCACCGGGCGAGCTGGATCGCGGCGTTGCCGACCGCGCCCGCACCGCCCTGCACCAGCACTGTGTGATCCGCCAACGCGCCGGCCCGCAGGGTGTCCGGCATGAACTCGCCAGCGGTCAGACAGCGGTGCGCGGTGAGGAACGGGATGCCCAGGGCGGCACCCAACTCAAACGCGGCAGCGCCGAGACGAACCGCATGCCGGACCGGCACCAGCGTGTACTCCGCCGTCGTGCCCCACGGTCGCTGCCAGGCGGCCTCCCAGACCCACACCCGCTCGCCGATCAGGTCGGGGTCGACCCCGTCACCGACCGCCTCGACCACCCCCGCGCCGTCCTGCCCGGGAATCTGCCACCCGTCCGGCGGGGAGTTGCGGCGGGACTTCCAGTCGGTCGGGTTCACCCCGGAGACCGCGATCCGCACCAGGACCTCGCCCGCGCCCGGCTCCGGCACCGGCCGGTCGACCAGACCAAGCACCGACGGGTCGCCGGCACGCTCGTACACGATGGCCTTCATCCGTGGTCTCTACCCCGCTCGGCCCGGGTCAACCCAGCTCGTCCACCAGCTCGGGGGTCAGCTCACCGATCGCGCTCACCGTCACCGCCGCCAGCCCTGCGGCGTCCGGATCGAGCGGGTACGAGCCGTGCGGCAGCGCCACCACCCGCATCCCCGCCGCCGCCGCGGAGCGCACCCCGTTGGACGAGTCCTCCACGGCCACACAGCGGGTCGGGTCGACGCCGAGGCGCCCCGCCACACTCAGGTAAACGTCCGGCGCGGGCTTGCCCCGCTCGGTCTGCTCGGTGGAGAGCGTCGCGCCGAACGCGTCGGTCAGGCCGGTCGCCGCCAGCGCCGCCTCGATCAGCCGGGTCGGCGACGAACTGGCCAACCCGAGCGGCCACCGCGCGGCCAGCCGGCGGACGACCTGGTCGGCGCCGTCGATGAGGGGTACGTGGTCCCGGTAGCGTCGGGTCATCTCCTCGACCACCTCGGCGGCGACCTGCTCGGCGGTGCGGCCGACGCCCAGCTCTCCACTGAGATAGTGGGCCCACTCGCCGGTGCTCATCCCCATCAGCCGGCGTTGGGTGTCCGGCTGCCACGTCCCGCCGTGCGCCGCCACGTACGCCCGGCGGACCTCCTCCCACACCGGCTCGGAATCCACGATCACGCCGTCCAGGTCGAAGACCACCGCATCCGTCACGGGCCCATCCTGCCTGACCGACGAGTGCCCGGTCAGCCGGGCAGCGCTGGCAGACCGAGCGGGCTGCCCTCGGGCAGCAGGGTGTGGCCGGCCCGGGAGATCGGCTCCAACAGCTCCCGGAGCCGGTCCGTGCCGTCGGGGCCCAGCGCCTGCCACGGGTGCGCGGCGGCCCGGTCGGTGGCGTCCTCGATGGCCTGGAACCCGGCTCGGGCGTCTTCGGTGGTTGCGCCGTCCCCGGTCAGCCAGCCCCGCTCGGTGAGCCGCTCGCGGGCGGCCTGCCACTGCTCCTCGGACCAGCCCCGGCCCAGCAGGTACTGCGGCGGTGAGCCGTCCAGCGCTACCCGCCCGGTCAGCGTCTCCACCGGGTCCAGCCCGGCGGCCACCAGCGCCGCCACGTGCCCGTCGCCCCGATGTTCGCGCAGCGTGGTGGCGGCCTGCCACAGCCGTGCCAGCGGGTACTCGCCGGCCGGGAGGGCCGCGTTGGCCGCACCGAGCACCCGGCCGGCGGTCTGCGCCGCCGAGGCGGCCCGCTCCAGCAGGTCGGCCGCCTCCACCAGGTGCGACTCCGGTAGCTCGTAGGTCAGCTCGGCGAGCGCCTGCACGGCACCGGTCAGCCGGGCCCGCAACGCCTCCTGCGGGGTGGCCAACCGCCACACCGCCGGCAGCGCGCGGGCCACCATCGGCGGCGCGAAGTTGAAGAAGGCGGCGATCACCGGGGCCGCCTCGGTGGCGCCCAGCGGCGCGGCCCGGCCGGCGAAGTAACCGCGCCAGTAACCGCGCAGCCCAACCGCCTCGTACGCGGCACGGGCCCGGGGGTGGAGGTAGGTGACCGCGTGCACCGGCTCGAAGTACGCCCACATCGACCGGGCAACCCGCCCAGGCTCGTCCAGCGCCGTCACATGCACCTCCGCGTCCGGTTCCGGCTGCTCACCCCGGGCGGCGAACCGCCCGGGGTGACGCCGAACCTACTGCCGCTGGGTGACGGGCCGGAAGCCCCATGTGAACAACTCCATCGCGACCCGGCGACAACCGGGACGACCCGGACAGATCACTGGGCGGCGAGCACGTCCACCACGAAGCGCAGCGGACCCTCGGGGGCACCGTTGGCGGCGGCGTCCTTGCCGTACGCCAGCTCGCCCGGGATGTCGAGCTGCACCCGGCTGCCCACGGTCACCCCGACCAGGCCCTGGTCCCAGCCGGGAATGACCCGACCGACGCCGATCGGGAAGGTGGCCGGCTGCCCGCCCTTCCAGGAGGAGTCGAACTCCTTGCCGTCCTTGTAGAACACCCCCACGTAGTTGGTGGTGATGTCCTGGCCCTTCTGCACGGCCGGGCCGGTGCCCTTGATCAGCGGGGTGACCGTGAGCTTCGTGAGCTCACCCGTGCCCGCCTTCACCTCCGGCTTGGTGCCCAGCGCCGGGTCGGCGTCGGCCGGCAACTGCGGAGCGGGCGGTGCGCCGGCCTCGTCGGGGGCCGCGGCGGAAGCGGACGGGGTCGCGTCGGCCTGGTTCGCCGGCTTGTCCTTACCTCCGCCAATCGCCACGAAGACGGCGATCAGCGTCCCGGCCACGGCGACGGCGGCGAGGCCACTGAGCGCGGCGTTGATCTTCCGCCTCCGGTCAGCCGCCTGCTTCGCCGCCAGCTGCGCGGCCAGCCGGCGCCCCGACTTGGTCGCCGTGCTCGGGTCCTGCCCTGCCGACCGGTTCTGCTGCGTCCGCTCGCTCACGTCGTCGACTCCCTGCTGCGAAGGTGTGGCCGGCAACCTGGTGCCGGGGGGAAAGCCGACGCACACGGTACCCGCACCGCGGCCTACCGTGCCCGCCGCGTTTGCCTCGGATCGCCCAGCACGACAGTTCCAGGGCCATCCCGGGCGGTTATTCCGGGACGACCATGAAGTCAGTCACGAACGAGGTGACCCGGCCGTCGGCGGACCGACCGATCCAGGTGCCGTAACAGCCGTCGCCCCAACCCGTGGCCACGGTGACCACGTTGGCACCGCTCGCCTCGTCCAACACGGCGGTGATCAGCCCCGGGACCGGGGACGAGGGCAGCTCGGCGGGGATGAAGACCTCCTCGACCCGGTCATAGTCCCAGCCCTCCAGGACGGCGAGCGCGGTCGGGTCGGCGAACGTGCCGACGCCGGCGTCCACCCCGTACCCGAAGTAGTCGTCCGCGCCGAGCGTGGCGACGTCCTGGTCACCCGCGACGGCCGGCTCCCAGCGGATCGTCGGCTCGGGGGAGACGACCAACTCCAGCGCGGCGACCCGTCGGTCCACCTCGGCGTCCTCCCGGAGCACCACCGCCACCCAGGCGCGGGCGGGATACCGCCCCGGCGGCACGGTCACCGTGAACGGCTCCGCCTCCGGGCAGACCAGCGGGTCACAGCCGACCACCCGGCCGGTCGGCAACACGATCTCGCCCACCGGGTGAACCTCGATCAGATACCCGCCGTGCTCGTCGGTGAAGCGGGCGCCGGGCGTCAGCAACCGATCCAGATCAGGGGTGTACGGCATGGGGTGCTCCTCCGGTCGCCAGCGGCCGGCGGAGCGTACCCGGCCCGGCGGACACCGCCGCCGCTGCCGTACGGTCAGGCGCTCTTGCGGGGTGCGGTCTTGCGCGCGGCGGTCTTCTTCGCCGGCTCCGTCTTCTTCGCGGCGGTCTTCTTCGCGGCGGTCTTCTTCGCCGGCTCCGCCGTCTTCTTCTCGGCCGTCTTCTTCGCCGCGGTCTTCTTAGCGGGTGCCTTGGCCGCCTTCTTCTCGGCTGCCTTCTGGGCGGACCGGGCCGACGAGATGGGCGTCGGCTCTCCAGCACCGCCACCACCGCGCGCCGGCTGCTCGCCGCGAGCCGCCTTGGCGCGCTCCACCGAGGCCTTCAACGCCGCCATCAGGTCCACCGCCGCGGCCGGGGCCTCCTCGACCTCCTCCGGCTGGACGACCTCGCGACCCTCCACCTTGGCGTCGATGACCTCCTGCAACGCGGCCCGGTAGTCGTCGGTGAAGACGTCCGGCTCGAACTCGCCGGTCATCGAGTCGATCAGTGAGCTGGCCATGGCCAACTCCGGCGGGCGCACCTTGAGGTCCTCGTCGAGGAAACCGAAGTCCGGGGTACGGATCTCGTCCGGCCAGAGCATGGTGTTGAGCAGCAGCACACCCTCGCGGACCCGCAGCGTGGCCAGCTGCTCCCGCTGGCGCAGCGCCACCTTGACGATGGCCACCCGCTCCGAGTCGATCAGCGCGTCGCGCAGCAGCACGTACGGCTTCGTCGCCGTGCCCTCCGGCTCCAGGAAGTACGCCTTGTTGTAGAGGATCGGGTCGACCTGTTCGGCCGGGACGAACTCCAGCACGTCGATGGCACGGGAGCTGGTCAGCGGCAGGTCGGCGAAGTCCTCGTCGGTGAGGATCACCATCTCGCCACCGCCGATGTCGTAACCCTTGGCGATGTCGTCGTAGGTGACCTCCTCGCCGCAGACCGAGCAGGTGCGCTTGTAGCGGATCCGGCCGCCGTCCTCGCGGTGCACCTGGTGGAACCGAATGTCCTTCTCCTCGGTGGCGGAGTAGAGCTTCACCCCGATCGAGACGAGCCCGAACGACACGGCTCCCTTCCAGATGGCACGCATCCTGCGCTCCCTTCCCCGGTATCGACCATGCTCGCATCCGAAAGAACCGGACGCGAGGTGTTCGGCCTGCTACTACAGTCGGGTCGTGCCCGGCGCGCCGCTCAAGCCGATGCTCGCGATGACCGGGCCGCTCCCGGCGGGTGACGGCTGGGCGTACGAGTTCAAGTGGGACGGCGTCCGCGCGCTCGCCGACATCTCCGGCGGCGACCAGCACCTGTATGCCCGCTCCGGTGTGGAGATCACCGCCGCGTACCCGGAGCTGGCCACCCTGCCCGAGCAGGTCGACGACGCGCTGCTCGACGGCGAGGTGGTGCTGCTCGGCCAGGGTGGGCAGCCGTCGTTCACCGCGTTGGCCGAGCGGATGCACGTGCGGGACCGGGTCAAGGCGGCCCGGTTGGCCGCGGCCATGCCGGTGACGTACATGATCTTCGACCTGCTCCGGCTGAACGGCGACGACCTGACCGGCTGGCCGTACGAGCGCCGCCGGGAGGCGCTGGAAGCGCTCGCGCTCGGTGGCCTCCGGTGGGCGGTGCCGCCGATGTTCCTTGACGGCCCGGCCACCTACGAGGCGGCCGCTGAGCACGGCCTGGAGGGGGTGATGGCCAAGCGGTTCGGGGCCGTCTACCGCCCGGGGGTGCGCTCACCGGACTGGGTGAAGGTCAAGCTGGAGGTGACCGGCGACTTCGTCATCGGCGGTTGGCGACCGGGCGCGCGCCGGATCGGCGGCCTGCTGGTCGGGGTGCCCGGCCCGGACGATCGGCTGATCTACCGGGGTCGGGTCGGCGGCGGGATCGGCGCGGCCATCGAGCGGCAGCTCCTCGCCGAGCTGGAACCGCTGCGCTCCGGCGTGTCACCGTTCGCACCGGGTGTGCCACGGGAGGATGCCCGGGGCGCCATCTGGGTAGCACCCCGGGTGGTGGTGGAGGTGAAGTACGGCCAGCGCACCCCCGACGGCCGGCTGCGCTTCCCCCGGGTGCTGCGGTTGCGCCCGGACAAGCCTCCGGAGGAGGTCGACGATGCCGGCTGACCGGCTGCGGGTGGACGTCGAGGGCCGTGCGCTGGAGCTGTCCAACCTGGACAAGGTGCTCTACCCGGCGGCCGGGTTCACCAAGGGTGAGGTGATCGACTACTACACCCGGATCTCCGCGGTGCTGCTGCCTCACCTGCGGGACCGACCTGTCACCCGGATCCGCTTCCCCAACGGCGTGGACGACAAGTCGTTCTTCGAGAAGAACACGCCGGCCGCGACCCCGGACTGGGTGCGCGTGGAGAACCTGCCCGCGCCCGGGTCGACGAAGGGCCGGGAGACCATCGACTACGTGGTCGCCGACGACCTGCCCACCCTGGTCTGGCTGGCCAACCTGGCCGCGTTGGAGCTGCACACGCCGCAGTGGAAGGTGGGCGAACACCCGGACATGATGGTCGTCGACCTGGACCCGGGGCCGCCGGCCGGGATCGCCGAGTGTTGCCCGGTGGCGGTGCTGATGCGTGACCGGCTCGCCGAGGACGGCATCGAGTCGTACCCGAAGACCTCCGGCAAGAAGGGCATGCAGCTCTGCTGCCCGATCGCCGGCACCCAGTCGTCCGACCTGGTCTCCGACTACGCCCGGCGGATCGCCCAGGAGCTGGAGCAGGCCCACCCGAAGCTGATCGTGTCGCGGATGGCGAAGAACCTCCGACCGGGCAAGGTCTTCATCGACTGGAGCCAGAACAACGCGGCGAAGACCACGGTCGCCCCGTACTCGCTGCGGGCCCAGTCGGTGCCGTCGGTGTCGACGCCGCTGACCTGGGACGAGGTGGAGGCCGGCGCGCGCGGGCGGAAGCCTGCCGTCCGCCAGTTCACCGCCGCCGAGGTCCTGGAGCGGGTCGAGGAGTACGACGACCTGCTCGCGCCCCTGCTCGACGGCGGTCCGGAACTGCCCACCCGCTGACGCGCGCCGACAACATCCGCGAGCGGCGACAACCTTCGGCGATGCTGCCGCGTGTAAGGCGCGTGACCGACCAACAGAAACCACTGTCCGCGGCGGACCGGTCCTACGTCGCGTTCGTCGAGGTGGCGTGGCAGCGGCACATCCGGCTGGCCATGCTGCTCAGCGGCGACCGGTGGCGGGCCGAGGAGTTGCTCCAGGACAGCCTGGTCAAGGTCTACGAGCGGTGGCGGCGACTGTCCCGGCTCGGTGACCCGCACGCCTACCTGCGCCGGGCCCTGGTCAACAACCACACCTCGGTTTGGCGTCGGCGTCGACGCGAGAGCCTCTTCGCGGACGTCCCCGACCGGGCCACCACGGCCGACAGCGTCGGCCCGGACGCGGTGGTCCTGCGCCGGGCGCTGATGTCGCTGCCGGCCAAGCAGCGGGCGGTCGTGGTGCTCCGCCACTACGAGGACCTGAGCGAGCGCGAGGTCGCCCAGGTGCTGGGTTGCTCGCTGGGCACCGTCAAGAGCCAGAACGCCCGAGCGCTGGGCAAACTGCGCCACCTCCTTGAGGAATCCTTCGACTCGGTAAGCAGGTGAAAGTCATGAACAGCATCGATGACCGTCTCGCGCAACGGCTGCACGACATCGTCGACGGCGAAACGGGCTCCGAACCCCCGGTGGGTGCGTTGATCGAGCGCGGCCGGCGGGGCCGCCGACGCCGGACCACCGCACTGGTCGGCTCGACGTGCGTGCTGCTGGCGCTGGGCGTCGGCACCGCGCTCACCGTGCCGACGACCGCACCGTCGGGTCGGACCGGCGCCTCCACCGAGGCCGCGCGACCGGAGCCCGTCTCACCGGCGATGCGGCTCGTCTCGGCCGCCGCCGCCAGCGAGAACATCAGCTACCGGATGCGGCTGACCAACTCGGGCCCGGGTGGGCTGACGTACGAGGGCGCGTTCGACCCGAGGACCGCCACCGGGTATGTGCGTGTGCCGCAGGACGACTCGGTCATGACCGAACTGCTGATCAACGGCACCCGGTACGAGGGCGGGGAACGACCGCTGGGCAAGCTGCCGGCCGACAAGGGCCCGGGCGAGACGTACGGCCGTTACGGCCAGTACCCGGGGACGTACGACCGGCTCTCCCTCTACGGCGACGGAAACGGCGTGCTGGATGCCGCCGAGCCCGACCCGGCTGCCCTCTTCGCAGCGCTGAAGCGTCAGAACGCGACCGTCACCGAGAACCCGGATGGCACGCTGCACTTCACGTACGCCACGTCCGGAAAGGACGGGTCGAGCAGCACGGCCGGTGACGTCACGCTACACCGCGACGGCCGGATCGCGACGGTGGCGCTCACCGTCACCTGGCAGTCGACGGCGAAGGGTCGGCTCGACCAGGGGACGGTCAACTCGACGCTCGAACTGTTCAACTACGGCATCGAGGTGACGGTCAAGCGCCCGACCGACGTCGTGATGGTCAAGGAGTAGGCCCACCGGCCGCCGCAGCGACGGCGAGGCCCGGCGCCCACGCAGGTGGACGCCGGGCCGAGGCTCATCCGACCGGTGCCGGAGTGGGCGGACAGCCCCACCGGCGGTACCGGATCAGCGGTGCCCGAAGACCTTGCGACTGGTGCCCAACCGCAGGAGCACCGTCTCGCCGGTGGCGTCCTGGACCGCGTCGTTGTCGGTGATCGCGTAGACCTCACCGTTGCCGGCGACGGTCAGACCCTCCAACTTTTCCTGCGTCCACCCGTTGGTGGCGCGCAGGGCGGGCAGCACGTCGACAGCGAGCGTCTTCGGCAGCACCTTCAGCGGGCCGGTCGCCGCCGCACCCGGCAGCGGCACCGTGTAGATCCGCTTGACCGTGGCGGCCGGACCGTTCAGCTTGTCCCGCTCGATGACCGCCAACCGGTCGCCGACCACGGTGATCTCGGAGAGGCCCATCCAGTCGCCGGGCACCGTGGTGGTGTCCAGCTGGTAGCCGAACCAGCTCCAGGTGCCCGCGGTGACGTCGTACCTGCCGAGTCGGACGATGCCGGCCGGGTCGGTGCTCAACTCCCGCTGCACGGCCACCCAGACGATCTCCCGACCCTGCCGGTCGGTGGTCGCGGTGACGCCCTCCAGGCCCTGCTTACCGAGACCCGCGGCGACATCGGCCGGCAGTGCGACGACCTGCCGGGTGACCCCAGCGGCGTCGAGCCGGACCAGCTTGTTCTCCGCGCCCTTGGCGCCCTCGACGGCGAGCCAGAAGCCACCCTGCGGGCGGGCGAAGATGCCCTCCGCGTCGTAGCCGACAGGTGCTCCGGCCGCGTCCTTCACCGGCAGCGCGCCGGTGATCACGGCGGGCGTCCGCTTCGCGTCGATGGTGAGGATGCGGGTCTGGCTGTACGCCGCGTCGGTGACGCTGTAGAGCTGGTCCCGCTTGCCCGGTGCCGCGCTCAACGCGCCGAGCGCGCCCCAACCGATCGGTGCGCCGGTGAAATCGGTGCCTGACACGATGCTCGGGAACGTCGGCGTGCCCTTACCGAGCTGGAAGAGCGACACCGACGCCCGGACGTTCACCGACGCGTCGTCCTCCTCGCTGGAGACCGCGAGCAGCCCGCGCGACGGGATCGGCAGCAGCCCTTCCGGCCCGTTGGTGGTCGGCAGGACCTGCTTGAACACCGGCCTGGTGGGGTTGCCCAGGTCGTACACGGCGACGAAGTTGCTGCGCTCCGAGCCGACGAACGCGTACCGCACGCCGTCGTACTCGGCGACCGCCACGCCCTCCGGCTCGGTGCCCTTCTTGCCGGCCCGGTCCTCGTTGTGCAGTCCGTACGTGACAGCGAGCCGCTCGAAGGTGTTGCCGGCGTCCCAGGCGACGCGTCCAGTGCGGCTGTCGAAGACCGACCAGCCGCGGGTGCCGCCGTGCCAGTCGCCCTCGTTGGCCGTTGCCAGGTAGCGGTCGTCGACCCAGGCCACCGCGTCCGGCTCGCGCGGCACGTCGGTGATGCTGCCGGTCAGGTCGATGACACCGTCCTTCCTGGTGTCGATCCCGCTGATCGTGGCGGTGCCGGCGCTGAAGACCTTGGTGACCCGGCCGGTGGGCAGGTCGACGAGGACGACACCGTTGTTCTCCTGGAGCGTCACGGCCAGCTGGTTGCGGCTGTTGATCGAGACGTACTCCGGCTCCGGGTCGGTGGGCGCGGCCAGGCCCGCCTTGACCAACGCGGGCAACGCGCTGCCGTCGGCGCCGGTCAGCGCGACCGGCCGCAGCCGCCAACCGGCCGGGGACTTACCGGTCAGATCGACGATCTGCACGAAGCCGGCGGGCGCCTGGGGCAGGTCGCCTTCCTCGCCGCCGGGCGGGGTGGCCTCCTCGTCCCGCTCGTTCTCGATCGCGATCGCGGCGTACCGCTTGTCCTTGCTGATCGCGATCGAGTCGGGCTGACCACCGAGGTCGAAGCTGGCCACCCGCTTGCGGCTGGCCAACTCGATCACGTCGAGCCGGCCGGACGGCGCGGTGTAGCTGCCGCTGGTGTTCACCACCACCAGCACGTACCTCCCCACCACGGCGACCGAGGTCGGCTCGTCCTCGGCGTCGCCGAGCTGGGCCAGGGAGAGCGTGCCGAGGCCGCGCGGCCGGTCGGCACGGGAGATGTCCAGGAAGCCGATGCGCCGGGCCAACGCGTCGGTGTGGATCAGAGTGCGACCGTCCTCGCTGACCGCCGAGATCTCGGCCACCGTCGCTGTCGCCGGATCCTCGCCGGCCGGACGGTTCTGGAAGACCGGGAACGTGGCGACCCGGTCGAAGGCGAGCGACCTGGCTGGGTGGTGGTGCCCGCCGGCCGACGCGGGGGTGGCCCCGGTCAGGCTGGCGGCGGCGACACCGGCTGCGGTGAACGCGGTGAATGCTCTTCTGAGTGTCAAGGACTTCCTCCGTTAGGTCGTACCCGCACGGAGGCTGACAGCTGTTGAGGAGCATCAGCTTGCGCCAACGTGAACAGTCGGCGAAGCACGGCGCAGCCGCCACCAGGCGCCGCCGACCAGGGTCACGGTGATGACGGTGACCGCGATGTCGCCGGCCAGGGCCGCCGTCGGGTTCCCCGGGGAGTACGGCGGCACCAGGTAGGCGAACGCGGCGGCGCTGACCACGCTGGCCGAGCCGGCCGCGAGCACGTGCCGCTGCCCCCAGCGCACGCTCGACGACCAGTACGCGATGGCGGCCCCCACGATGGCGGCGAGCACCAGCGCGATGGCCACCCCCGCCCAGCCCGGCACGAGGTCGGCGCCGAGCCGGACGACGACGACCAGCAGGCCCAGCCACAGCGGATGCGGCAGCCTGCGGGTCCGGCGCGGAGCAGGGCGACGCCAGCGGGGCAGCAGAGCCGTCGCGACCAGGGCGAGGACGACCACTGCGGCGAAGGTCAGTTGGAGAGGGCTGGCCAGGAAGTTCTTCCGGCCCCCGTCGGACGCGAAGATCAGCAGGCTGCCGAGCAGGTACAGCACGGCGACCACGGCCAGTCCGGGTCGGCCGAGCCACGGCCGGAGCCGGCGGCCCGGTCCGAGGAACGACTCGACGAGCACGATCGGCGCGCAGATGGTCAGCACGATGTGGTTGCCCACGTAGTCGAAGGCCTGCCGGAGGCTGAATTCGAGCCCCGGCACCAGCGACGCCTCGGCGGCGGCACGGGTGTCGGCGTACTGGGTGTCGTCGAGGTAGTGCGGGTTGAACAGCGACTGGTCGACCAGGCCAGCCTGGAGGACACCGAACGCGGCGGCGAGCAGCACGATCGTCGGCCAACCCGCGCCGAGGTGCCGGGCGGTCTCCCGGATCAGGATCGCCGCCCCGCCATACATCGGGCCGAGGAAGATCAGCACCGGCAGGAAGTCGTCGATGGCGAAGCCACCCCACGAACACTCGGCCGCCCACGGAGCGAGCAGCAGCAACGCGATCACCGGCAGGAGCCGCCGACGCGGACGGTCAGCGGCGGCCGGGCGGCTGACGGCGGGATCGGTGGCGGTGCCCGGGTCGGATCCGGTCGGCATGAATGCTCCTCGGGGGTGTTTCGCTGTCGTCCCCCGCACCGTGCGCGGGCCACCCGGTCAACCGCTACGGCCATCGGCCGACGATGGGTACGACCAAAGTCGTTGAGTAGGGTGAATCCGTTGTCGTCACCGGGGAGCGTGGAGATGCAGCCAACCGTCACCGCCGACCTGGCGGCCCGACCCGTCGAGGCCGCGAGTCCGCTGCTCAGCTACCGCGACGAGGCGACCGGCCAGCGGGTCGACCTGACCGCACAGCAGGTCGGCTCGTGGGCGGCGCGCAGCGCCAGCCTGCTTCGGGACGGCTGCGGACTTTGCCCCGGCAGCCGCGTAGCGGTCCTGCTGCCGCCGCACTGGCGTACCGCCGCGGTGTTGTTGGGGGCGTGGGCCAGCGGCCTGGCGGTGTCGTTCCGGCCGCGCGCCACGGCGGGCCTGCCGGTGCTCGAACCCGGCGGTGACCGGCCGTTCGACGCGGTCTTCGTGACCCCGCAGCGGCAGGACGACTGGCTGGAGGACGTGCCGGACGCCCCGCACCGCTACCTCGTCGGCACCGGCCCGGGGCGGTTGAACGACGTGCCGTTGGGCTGGTTGGACTGGTCCGCCGAGGTGCTTCGCCACTCGGACGTCACACCCGACCACACCGCCATCCGCCCGTCGGACCCGGCCAGCGCGGACGGCACCACCTACGGCCAGTGGGGGGCGCTCGCCCGGGAGGTCGCCGGGATGATGGACCTGCGGGCCGGCGACCGGCTGCTGGTCGACGCCGCCGAGACCGAGCAGCCGCTGAAGTGGTTGCTCGCGCCGCTCTCGGCCGGCGTGTCCGTGGTGATCAGTGCCAACCTCGACCCGGCGCGACGGGACGCTGTCGTCGCCGCCGAACGGATCACCCGGGTCCTCTGAATGTGCAGCAGCGCCCCAAACAGCGCTGGCCGATCCGGTTCCGTTACATCGCCATCTGCCCTGCTCAGAGGGTCTTTTGTCGATGTCGTCGACGTGTTCTCATACCCGAACAGCGACGTCATCGACCCGCACCGACTCCCTCATCGAAAGGTGCATTGATGCGCAGAAGATCGACCTTCCGACTGGCGGTTCTCACCGCCACCGCCGCGACGTTCCTGGCGTCCGGCGGTGCCTCCGGTGCTCTCGCCACGGCCGCGCCCGCGACCGCCTCCCCGGGCGTCACCGCCTGTGAGCCGGGCGCCGACGCGCACGGCGCGGCCCGGCTAGCCGAGGGCGCCACCGCCCAGGAGCCGGAGCTGTACTCCAAGAACGAAGCCAAGGCCTACGGCGTGGTCAAGGACGCGCCGCGCCTGCCGAACGGCAGCGTCACCGTGCCGACGGTCTTCCACATGATCTCCGGCCATCCGCTCACCGCTGCCGAGACGGCCAGGTGGAACACCCTGATCGCCGCGCAGATGACGGTGCTCAACGACTCGTTCGCGGGCCGCACAGCCGGAGACGCCTCCAACACTCCGTTCCGGTTCTCGCTCGTCGACACGACGTGGACGGTGAACAGCTCCTGGTACACGGTCGTGCCGGGCAAGAACGAGCGCGACATGAAGAAGGCGCTGTACACCGGCGACTCGGAGACCCTGAACGTGTATGCGGCCAACATCGGCGGCGGGCTGCTCGGGTGGGCGTACTTCCCGAAGGATTACAACAACGGGCGTGACTACATCGACGGCGTGGTGATGCTCGACGAGTCGATGCCGGGCGGCACGGCCGGCAAGTACGCCCTCGGCGACACGCTGACGCACGAGGTCGGCCACTGGCTGATGCTGGAGCACACCTTCGCGCACGGCTGCTCCGCGGCCGGCGACTTCGTCGCGGACACCCCGCGCGCGGCGGCGCCGCAGTTCGACTGCCCGGTGGGGGCGGATTCCTGCACCGCGCCCGGGCTCGACCCGATCCACAACTTCATGGACTACACGCAGGACTCCTGCATGAACATGTTCACCGCCGGTCAGGCCGACCGGATGAGCGACGCCTGGGTGGCGTTCCGGGCCGGCGGGGCCGGATAGCCCACTGGAAGTCCGGGCCGGCGGGTCGCTCTGCGGCGACCCGCCGGCCTGTTCGCCTCACCCTTCCGGTGGAGCCCGATGATTCCGCCGGTCCTCACGTTCTGCCTGCTCCTACGCTCGCCGAAGGTATCTGGGACTTTCGTCGGCGGAGGGCACATGGCGTCGAGGCGTACACGTCGGACACTGGTGTCGGCTGTCGCCGGTGGACTGTTCGCCCTCGGCGTCGTCGCGCCCGGCCCGGCTGCGGCGCCACTGCCTCGCGCGACCCAGGCGGACGGCGACGTGGCCCCCGTGCCGCGCGAGCCGCGCCCACCGCTGCTCCCCGCCGACTTCCAGGGCACCGGCCGGTACATCGTGCGGGACCTCGGCATCGACGTGCCGTTCAGCTGGCAGGGCCGCGACGGCAACAGCCAGATGACCGCCGGTGGTCCGGACCACCCGATCTGGTTCACCAACCTGATCTACGAGAACACGCTCTACACGCTCACCTACAAGTGGCCGAACATCCCGCTGTTCCCGCCGCGCGCGTGCAGCAAGGTCCCGGGGTTCTTCAACCGCCAGATTTTCAACGACAAGCTGAAGACGGCGCGTTATGTCGGCCCGGAGATCCTTCAGGGTGACCAGGACCGGCACGTCGATCACTGGCGGGTGGGGGTCGTCGGCGGTTCGACAGTGCCGGGGGAGTTCTTCCGGTTTCCGCTCGCTCTCGGCGACATCTACGTCGACCAGCGAGACCCGAGCCGGTGGTGGCAGGTGCTCCAGTTCGGTCTGCAAAATCTCTTCGACCCGGAGCTGGACGAGTGGTTCACGATGGACACCTTTGACCACCGCCCCGGCCAGGTCACCCTCCCCGACCGCTGCCCACCCCCCACGTCGTGACCACCAACTGCGTCTCGACTGCGTTGCGACTGCGTTGATCAAGAGGTTTGCGTCATCGATCGGCCTGATGATGACGCAAACCTCTTGATCAGCATGGGCAGGGGTCAGGGTCTGGGTCAGGTCTTCCGGTTACAGGGCGAACAGGAGGGCGGCGTCCAGGAGGACGACGACGGCGGTGGCGAAGTGGATGCCGAAGGCGACGGCCTTCGTCCCGCCGTTGCGGAGCACGATGAGGGTGTCGCCGAGCGGGACGAGCGCGACGACCAGCATGAACCACGCGACCGCGTCGGCCGTGGTGAAGGCGATCAGGGCGAGGCCGAGTAGCCCGAAGGTGAGGTCCTTCAACCCTTTGGCTGTCAGGTAGGCGGGGTCGCCGTCCGGCCGGGCCGGCACGCCGTAGCCGGCGGCCGCCGCCTGGGGCACCAGCAGGAACCGCGCCCCGATGAAGACGACAAAGAGGCTGAGTACGACGGCGAGCCCGTAGGCGAGGGGTGCCAGCATGAGTCTGCTCCAATTCCTAGCGCTGCTAGATGTTGGAGCGACGCTAGCATGCCACCGACAGGAACGCTAGCGGTGCTAGGATTGCTGTCATGTCGACTCAGGCACGCCGGCAGCGCGAACGGGCGGAACGCGAACAGGCGATCGTCGCCGCAGCACGCGACCTGGCCCTGGCCGAAGGCTGGGACGCGGTGACCACCCGACGGCTCGCCGCCGAAATCGAGTACAGCCAGCCCGTCCTCTACAGCCACTTCAAGGGCAAGGACGCGATCATGGCGGCGGTCGCCGTCGAGGGCTTCGCCGAGCTGGCAACCGCACTGGTCTCGGCCCGGGCCTCCGCCCCCGACCCCCGGCAGGCGGTCGCCGACGTGGCAACCGCGTACGTCGCGTTCGCCCAGCAGCGGCCTGCGATCTACGACGCGATGTTCACCCTCGCCGTTGACCTGCCGTTCGCCAGCCAGGACGTGCCAACCGACCTGGCCCGGGGCTTCGCCGAGTTGGCCGAGACGGTGCGCCCATTCGTTGACAACGACGACCTGGAGGCGGTCACCGAGACGTTCTGGAGCGGCCTGCACGGGCTGGTCACACTGATGCGCAGCGGCCGGCTCCGCCGCGCCGACCACGACCGCCGGCTCGCGGTCCTGGTGGACCGCTTCTCCCGTTGAGGGGTGCCGTCAGGGCCGGGCGCGCGCTGAGGTCACCGACCGCCGGGCAGGAGCGTGCGTAGGGCGCAGGGCGACAGGCGCTCGGCGGAGACCGCCCACCCGCGCCCGTCCGGGAGGTACGGCAGCGGGACCGCCCCGGGGGAGCGCGGCGGGTGGGGTCTCGGCGGTTCGGATCGTAAGCGCTGACGCTCGTTGACTGCCTGGAACGCGCAGGAGCGCGAGGTCGTCGAGATCTTGGACAGTTTCCGTTCGGACGGGACGGAAACTGTCCAAGATCTAGAGTGACGGACCAGCGGTACGGATCAGGGTGGCGCGGACGAGAGTTACCGCGTGCTGCTGGCGGCCCCACGCGGGCGACTGATTCGTTTACGACATCAGCTCCATAGCGAGCGCGAGAGACATCCCGCGCCCGCGCCTACCGCGCTGATCGACCCGGTTTCCAGGAAATTGGGGCGTCAACCTGCCCCGGACACCGCGACTTCCGGAAAACCGAGTCGATCAAGGCGGCGCGGGTCAGTCGACCGTGGGCAGCTTCGGGCCGAGGACGTCGTCGGCGTCGACGATCGTGTACGCGTACCCCTGCTCGGCGAGGAAGCGCTGCCGGTGTGCCGCGTACTCCGTGTCGATCGTGTCCCGGGACACCACCGTGTAGAAGTGCGCCTGCCGGCCGTCGGCCTTCGGCCGAAGCACCCGCCCCAGCCGCTGCGCCTCCTCCTGCCGTGAGCCGAACGTCCCCGACACCTGGATCGCCACCGCCGCCTCGGGCAGGTCGATCGAGAAGTTGCCGACCTTCGAGATCACCAGGGTCCGCAGCGAACCGGACCGGAAGGCGTCGAAGAGCCGCTCCCGCTCCTTGTTGGTGGTCGAGCCCTGGATGATCGGCGCGTCCAGGTACTCGCCGAGTTGGTGCAGCTGATCGATGTACGCGCCGATCACCAGAACCTGGTCGTCCGGGTGCCGGTCCACCAGGGCCTTCACCACCGGCAGCTTGGTGCGGGCCGTCGCCGCCATCCGGTAGCGCTCCTCGGCCTCCGCCGTCGCGTACGACATCCGCTCCGCGTCGGTCAGGGTCACCCGGACCTCGGTGCACTCGGCCGGGGCGATCCAGCCCTGCGACTCGATGTCCTTCCACGGCGCGTCGTACCGCTTCGGCCCGATGAGGCTGAACACGTCACCCTCACGGCCGTCCTCGCGTACCAGAGTGGCCGTCAGGCCCAGCCGACGGCGGGCCTGGAGGTCCGCGGTGAACCGGAAGATCGGCGCGGGCAGCAGGTGCACCTCGTCGTAGACGACCAGACCCCAGTCGCGGGCCCCGAAGAGGTCCAGGTGGGTGAACGCGCCGCCACGCCGAGAGGTGAGCACCTGGTACGTGGCGATGGTGACCGGGCGGATCTCCTTGCGTTCGCCGGAGTACTCGCCGATCTCCTCCTCGGTCAGCGACGTACGGGCGATCAGCTCCCGCTTCCACTGCCGGCCGGCGACCGTGTTGGTGACCAGGATCAGGGTGGTCGCCTTCGCCTCGGCCATCGCCGCCGCGCCGACCAGGGTCTTGCCGGCGCCGCAGGGCAACACCACCACCCCCGACCCGCCGGCCCAGAACGCCTCGACGGCCTCCCGCTGGTATGAGCGCAGCGTCCACGGCTTGCGCCCGTCCTTGCCGGCCTCGGCCAGCTCGATCGGGTGCGCCTCACCGTCGACGTAGCCGGCCAGGTCCTCCGCAGGCCAGCCCAGCTTGAGCAGCGCCTGCTTGAGCCGGCCGCGCTCGGACGGGTGCACCCGGATGGTGTCGTCGTCGATCTTGTCGCCGAGCATCCCGGCGAGCTTCTTGCTCTTGGCCACCTCGATCAGCACCAGCCGGTCCAGTGCGCGCAGCACCAGCCCGTACGCCGGGTCGTTGGCGAGCTGAAGGCGGCCGTACCGGTCCATCGTCTCGGCCACGTCCACCAGCAGCGCGTGCGGCACCGGGTAGCGGGAGTACTTGATCAGCGAGTCCACGACACCCTCGGCGTCGTGCCCCGCCGCGCGGGCGTTCCACAGACCCAGCGGAGTCAGGCGGTAGGTGTGCACGTGCTCCGGCGAGCGTTCCAGCTCCGCGAACGGCGCGATCGCCATCCGGCAGGCCTGCGCGTCGGGGTGGTCGATCTCCAGCAGCAGGGTCTTGTCCGACTGCACGATCAGTGGTCCACCGCTCACGCCAGCGTCCTCTCCTCGGTTGGCCGTCCGGCCGCAACGGGTCACATACCCGCCGCTGGCCGACCATCCAGTGTTGCACGATGTGGGACGGCGGAAGAAAGTTGCTCACCGGCCGCAACCGTGACGGCACTCACGAACGTCTAGTAAAGGGACGACTGTCTGGGGAGGTCTCGATGGAACATGTCCGGATCACTTCCCGGCTGGTCGCCCTTGCGGTGGTCGTGCTGGTCGGCGCGGGTGCGTGCGCGTTCGATCCGCAGTCCGGCGGGAGTGGTGGCGGGGGAGCCGCCCCAGCCGGTGCGGCGGAACAGGCAACGGGGGCGAGCGACACGCCCGGGCCCGACCAGCACGGCCGGTCCACACCGGCCGCGCCCACCCCGGAACCGTCCCGGAAACCCACGCCGAAGCCGACCCGCACGACGACCAAGCCGACCCCCAGCACCGGTACGACGACCGTCGCCGGCTGCCCCCAGGGTCAGCACCAGCGCGCCGTGGAGACCTACCTGGCCCGGTTGGGCGGGTTCGGGGCGGTGACCGTGGATGGTCGGCAATCCGCCGCCGACTGCGCCGCGATCAAGAAGTTCCAGAAGAGGTACGGCATTCGCCCCGTCGAGGGTCGCGCCGGACCGACCACCCTCGACGTGGCCCAGCGCCTCGCCACCACCGACCCGGCCCGCTGCAAGGCCGGCACGGGCACCACGTTCTGCGTGGACCTGACCCGACAGACCGTCTGGGCTCTCCGCGCCGGCAAGGTGATCATGGCGCCGACGGTGACCCGCACCGGCATGTCCGGCTACCGCACCCCCGCCGGCACCTACACGGTCAACTACCGCAACCCCAAGGAATGGTCCGACCCGTACGAGGTGTGGCTGCCGTACTGGCAACACTTCACCCAGGGAATGGGCTTCCACGAGACCACCACCTACCTGCACGAGAAGTCGATCGGCTCACACGGGTGCGTCAACCTCCTGCACGCCGACGCCGTCCGGATGTGGGAGCTTGGCAAGGTCGGCACCCGGGTGGTGCTGATCGGCCGGCGCCCCGGCACCTGAGCGACACGCAACGAATTGCGGGGGTAACCCCCTGTCCGAGCAGACTTTCGAGTGTCACCCTTGGAGTCCAGGGCCGGACCGGGCGGGGAGGCTGGGCATGACGGTCGACCATGACGTGATCGCGGAGCACGAGCAGGCACCACCCGACGAGGTGTCCCGAGCGACAGTTGTCGCGTACGCCGTCGCGGCGACGCTCCTCCTCGGGTGGTTCCTCTTCGGCTGGCTGGTGCTCCAGCAGGGCTTCATCGACTCGGTTGGGGAGTCCGCCGGTGCCGGCTTCGCCCTGCTGCTGGTCATCTCGGTGGTCGGCACCGTACGCCGCAGCCGCCGCTGACCGACAGCACCCGCGCGATGGCGCCGTCGGTCAGTCCGCCACCACCGCCGCCGTGATCCGGTGCAGCGCGAACGTGTGCAGCATCTCGGTCCGTTCGTCCTCGGCCCGCAAATAGCCGGCACCGATCGAGACCGGTTTGAGCAGGCGCGACGCGGTCGCCCCGTGCGCGTCGACGTAACCGACCCAGACCAGCGCCTTGTCCCGGACCGCCTGCTGGAGCACCGCCAGGGCCTCGCTGTGGGTGTGCGCCGGCACCGGGCCGCCACCCAGCCCCGGCGCACCGCCGCGCACCACCGCCGGTGCCCGTCGGGCCGCCCGTGCCGCCGCGTCGCCCCGCCGGATGTGCTCCACCACGCCGAGCAGCCGGGGCATGGGCAGCTGCGGGGCGGCCAACGGATCGGTGGTCCGGCTGGTCACCGACGTCCGGGGCGGGGCCCGTCGGATTCGCGGCCGGGCCAGCACGGTGCTGCCGGTGCCGTCCTCCTGCACCGGCGCGTACCCCGCGTCACGAAGCGCGCCCAGCAACCGACCAACCTGGTACTGCGTACACAGCACGGTCGGCGCGAGCCGGCGCAGCGCCAACGACTCCAACCGCCGGTCGGCCAGCACCTCGCTGATCAGCGTCTCGTCGTCGCTGCGCAGGTACGCCCCGGCCAGGCCGACTCGCAGCCCGCCGTGCTTACGGGCCACGTCGTCGATCAGATAGGCGAGCCCCTGCGGCACCGGCGTACGCGACCGACGCCGGAACACGTCATGCAGGTCGTCGGCGGTGTAGCCGGAATCCAGTGCCCGTCGCACGCTCGCGGTGGTGACCCGGTGCACGCTGGCCCCACCGGCCGACTCGAGCTCGGTCATCGCCTCCAGTTCGACGGCGAGCGCCGGCTCGGGTGGGCCGGGCACCACCACGGTCAGGTCGGCCTGCACCAGGAAGTGGTCGACCGGGGCGGGAAGCAACGCGTCCAGCGCCCGCGCGGCGCTGGACGGTTCGCCGCTCTCGACGTCCGCGTGCACGCCCAGCGGGTCGTCGCTCCGCCCGTCGGTCGACGTCAGGTCACCCAGCAGCAGCCGACCGTACGTGGTGAGCGCCCCCAGCCCCGTCACGCCCAGCTGCGCGGCCTCGGCCAGCACCTCCCGGTGGATGGCGTCCCGGCCCCGGCTGCGGCGCGGGGCCCGCCAGTCCAGCAGGTCCTGCACCTCCTCCGGGGTGGGTGCCGTCGCCGGCTCCAGATCGGCGAGTACGCCGAGCACCGCCCGCCGGGTGGCCGGCACGCTGGCCCGCTCGGCTTCGGCGGAGAGCGCGGTGATCGGTCGGTCCCGGTCGTCCCGGCGGCCGACCAGCCCCACCTGCCGGGTCATGGTCAGCCAGGCTCGGGCGAGCTGCTCCCACCGTTGGGCCAACGAGGCGGCTCGCCACACCTCGTACCCGCCCGTCGGCAGCACCTGCTGATCCGCCCCGTACCGGCCGGTGGCCGAGCCGGGCATCTCCAGCTCACCGGCGAGCCCCGCCGCGTACGCGACCTCCAGCAGCAGCGCGGTGGTCGGTTCGTCCAGCCCGGCGGTACGCGCCAACCGGCGCAGATCCCGCACACCGACGCCGCCCGAACGCAGCACCGGCGCGGGCTCGTCGGCGAGCTGCTCCAGCAGCCCTTCGGTGTGCCGGACCACCTCCATGGTCTGCCCGGCCCCGGCGGAGTCGACAGCCTTCGGCTCGCGCGGCGCGGCGGCCACCGGCGGTGGGCTGGTGCGCAGGGGCCCGAGCGGGCCGCTGTCGCGGCGCAGCAGCAGGCCGACCTCGCGGGGCAGCTCCACCGTTCCGCCGGCCGTGGACGAGCCGGTCGTCACGGGCACCAAGAGCCGATTGTCGACGAGCCACCGCACCGGGGAGCCGGCCGGCGCGCCCCCGTTGGTCGGGTCGGAGAGGACCGGATCCTCCGCACCGAGCGGCGGCGCCTGCAACGCCCCCGGCGGCACGCTGCCCACCGGCGGGCCGGCCGCCAACCGGTCCAGGATCGCCCGGGCCGAGGGCGGGGCGGCGAGCACCGTCCGCCGGAGCTTCGCCGGGTCCGCGCAGAGCGCGGCCGTGCGCGGGTCCAGCTCCGCGGCCGGTCGGCCGAGCCCGGCGGGGTACGGGGCTACTTCGTCGACGGCGGGCACCACCTCGAGCGCGTGCTCCGGGCCGTACAGCAGAAAGAGCGCACGCAGTCGGCCCACGGCGGCTCGGACGGCCGTCGGAGCCGGTGGTTGCGGCCCGGCGGTCGCCATCGAGAGCACGGCGTCGGTGGCCGTGGTGGCGTCGTCCGGATTCCGGGTGAGGCGGGCGGCGTCGAGGATCTGGAGGGTGAACTGGTCCAGACCGTCCAGCGCGCGGGCCACGGAGACCCGGGACTGGGCCCGGATGGCCAGGGCGGAGACATCGGCCGGTACGGGCACGACGAGGTCGGGCCGCAGCGCAAGGAGCGCGGCCAGTGACTCGTCGGGCAGCGACCGCAGGTGGTCGGCGAGTGAGGTGGTCATCGTGTTTCCACGCTAGCCCGGCACCGGGCTTCCGCGCCCCTCGGACGTTCGGCCGGACGGACGTCTCCGGGTACGTTTTTCGGCATGCCCGCACTGACCGTCGGATTCGATCTCGACATGACCCTGGTCGACTCCCGCCCCGGCATCGCCGCGACCTTCCAGGCGTTGACCGCCCGGACGGGCGTGCCGGTCGACGCCGCCCTGGCGGTGTCCCGGCTTGGGCCGCCGCTGCGTACCGAGCTGGCGCACTGGTTTCCGCCGGGGCAGCTCGAGTCGGCCGTACACGAGTACCGCGAGCTGTACCCGGCGTACGCGATCACCCCGACGGTCCCGATGCCCGGTGCCCGGGAGGCCATCGACGCGATCCGTGCGCGAGGCGGACGTGTGCTGGTCGTCACCGCCAAGATGGGCCGGTTGGCCCGGTTGCACCTGGACCATCTGGGCCTCGCGGTCGACGAGTTGGCCGGCGACCTGTTCGCCGAGCAGAAGGCGACCGCTCTGCGGGAGCACGGCGCGACTCACTACGTCGGTGACCACGTTGCGGACATGGTGGCGGCGGCAGCGGCCGGGGTGCCCGGCATCGGTGTCGCGACCGGCCCGTGTTCCCGGGCTGAGCTGCGCGGGGCCGGGGCGGAAGTGGTGCTGAACGAGCTCGGCGAATTCCCAGCGGCGCTCGACGGGATGATCCAGCTAGCCTTGGAGCAGTAGCGGCTCAAGTGAAGCAGGGGTTTTCAGGTGCCTACGGGTCGAGTGAAGTGGTACGACACGGCCAAGGGATACGGCTTCGTCACGAGTGACGAAGGCGGCGACGTGTTCCTGCCCAAGGGGGCGCTGCCGGCGGGTGTCACCGACCTCAAGGGTGGCCAGCGGGTGGACTTCAGCGTGGTGGACAGCCGCCGGGGCGCGCAGGCCATGGGAGTCAAGCTGCTGGACGCGCCGCCGTCGATGGCGGAGCTGCGCCGTCGACCGGCCGAGGAGCTGCACGGCCTGGTCGAAGACATGATCAAGGTGCTGGAGGCGAAGGTCCAGCCGGACCTGCGTCGGGGTCGGTACCCGGACAGGAAGGCCGCGCAGAAGATCGCTCAGCTGGTCCACGCGGTGGCGCGCGAGCTGGAGGTCTGAGGCACCAGGCCGGCGGTGGCGGCCCGATCGAGCAGTGCCGCCACCGCGGCGAAACCGGCTTCGCCCAAGTCCGCGGTGAACTCGTTGACGTAGAGGCCGATGTGCCGGTCCACCACGTCGAGTTCCATCTCCTGGGCGTGCGCCAGCACGTACTCCCGGCTGGCCGCCGGGTCCGCCCAGGCCTGCCGGACCGACTCGCGGACCCAGCCGGCCGCGGCCTCCGGGTCGACCGCGCCACGCTTGGCCAGGATCGCGCCGAGGGGGATGGGCAGGCCGGTGTCGGCCTCCCACCATTCGCCGAGGTCGACCAGGGCGCTCAGGCCGTGCCGGTGGTAGGTGAACCGGGCCTCGTGGATGACCAGCCCTGCGTCGTAGCGCCCAGCCGCCACGCCCGGCATGATCTCGTGAAACGGGACCACCTCGATCCGGGCCGGCGGTCGCCCGGCCGACCAGAGCCGGAACAGCAGGTACGCGGTGGTCCGGTCGCCCGGTACCGCCACCGTGGCGCCGCTCAGGTCGGTGCGGTCCGGCCCGCCGTCACGATCGCCCCGGGTGAGCACCAGCGGGCCGCAGCCACGACCGAGCGCGCCGCCGCAGGGCAGCAGGTGGTAGTCGTCGAGCAGCCAGGGCAGCGCCGCGAAGCTCACCTTCACCAGGTCGAACGCGCCCCGCTCGGCCGCCGTGTTGGTGACGTCCACGTCGGCGTACGTCACCTCGACCGGCGGCGCGTCGGGCACCCGCCCGTGCACCAGCGCGTGGAAGACGAACGTGTCGTTGGGGCAGGGCGAGATCGCAAGGGAGAGCGCCACACCCTCACGGTAGCCCCGCCCTCCGCCCGGGGTTCCTGCCCACCCCCGCGACTGTGATCCGCAACCGCAACCGCAACCGCGACGCCGACCGCGACCCCGACCGCGACCCCGACCCCGATCCCGACCGCGACCGCGACCTGGATCGGAGCGAGGCGGCGGCACTAACTGCCATGAACCCCCGCCGGGTCAGATGACGCTTGCGGAAAGACCGGTCCAACAGGGTCGGGCATCAACCCCAGCCGTCCTTTGGAGCTGATGCCATAAACGAATCGCCCAGCGGCGGTGACCGTGGTTCGGAAAGGGCAGGGGTGGGCACCTCGGCGCGGCCGCCGGTGGTGCTGGCGCGGCCGGTGGTGCTGGGGCGGCTGGTGGTGCTGGCGCGAGTGGTGATGCCGCAAACGATTCAGCTCCAAAGGCATTGCGAAACAGGTCATCCACCGCGGGGAGCGGTTGTCCACAGCGTTATCCACAGCCTGAAGCCAGGGTGTTGATGACCCACCGACCAGCCGGGAACATCGGACTGTGACCGAGGTGAGTGACGACACCGGCGAGACCAACCACACCGGCGAGACCAGCGACAGCGACGACACCGGCGAGACCAACCACACCAACCACACCGGCGACACCGGCGACGCCGGAAATGCCGGGCCGACCGGCGGAGCCGATCTCGGCCGGGCGCTTCGCGCTCTGCGGCGGCGGGCCGATCTGAGTCAGCGGCAGCTGGCCGAGAAGTCCGGGGTGCCGCAGCCGACGCTGGCCCGGATCGAGTCGGGGCGGGCGATCGATCCCCGATTCCGGACGGTGGAACGCCTCGTGCGGGCAGCGGGTGGGCAGTTGGCCATTGGCGTCCCGGCACCCATCTCCGGCCTTGCCGACCCCGTGCCGGTTCCGCACGACGACATGCGGGACGAGGCAGGACGTCGATACCCGGCTCACCTGGACGTCTGGCCGGTCCACGAGCCCCGGGACTGGCCCGGCGCCTGGTGGGCGGAGTGGTACCGGTTGCCGCCCGAGCGGTACCCACTTCCGCTGCCACCGGCCGCCTACGAGCTGAACCGGCGCTATCGCGACAACCGACGGTGGGGTGCCGAGGTCCAACGGACCGCGCAGGTGCGCCGGGTGCTCGGTAGCGACCTGCCGGCCACCTCCTGGCGGTACGTTGCCGAGCTTCCCGACGGGAAGCTGGTTGGTGAACTGCGAGCCCATGAGCGCAGCCCGTTCCTGGAGTTCGGGGAATGGCATCCGGGCATGCCGGAGCGGGAGATGGTGCTCGACGGCGTGCTCGTCGACGCCCGTTATCGGCGGTTGGGGCTGGGGCGTCGGCTGGTCACCGCACTGATAACCGGGATGCGCGAGGTGGGCATCGACGATGCGACGGCCATCGCCGAGGGCTTCGGCACCGAGCTGCTGCTGGCGTGCGGCTTCGAGATCGAGGGGCGCCGCCCAGCCGCACTGCGCCTGGGCCATCTCGGCAAGCGCTGTTTCTCCTGAGCGGCGGCTGGGTCAGCGCAGGGCCGGGGCCGCTGCGGTCAGGGCGGCGAGGGCTTCGCGCAGCCGCCACGCGTCCCGGTCGCGGGGGCCGATCGGGTTGGAGATGGTGCGCAGCTCGGCGAAGGGCAGCCCAGCCTGCGCTGCGGCGACCGCCACGCCGTACCCCTCCATGGCTTCGGCGACCGCTTCCGGATGCCTGCGGCGCAGCTCATCGGTGCTGGCGGTGGTGCCGGTGACGGTGCTGACCGTCAGCACCGGCCCGGTCGTGGCCGTCGGGAGGGCGGCCCGCAGTGTCGCCAGCAGGCCCGGGTCCGCCGGCACCCTGCTGCCGGCACCGAGCAGCGCAGGCGGCATGCCCAACTCGTCGACGGGGATGAAGCCGTCGGCCGACTCGGCGCCCAGGTCGGCGGCGATGCTGGCGGTGCCGAGCACCGTGTCGCCGACCTCGGCCCGCCCGGTGAAGCCGCCGGCCACGCCGGCGCTGACCACCGCACGGTACGGGCGGCCGGCGGCCTCGGCCAGCGCCAGCAGGCGGGCGGTGGCGGCGCCGGCGATGGCCGGGCCCACACCGATCGGGGTGACTGTCACGGTGCCGTCGGTCAGCCCGGCGCGGACCGCGTCCGCCTCGGCGGGAACCGCCGTCACCACCAGCAGACCGGTCACGAGAGTGAGCCGGGGGACTCCCGGCTGGTTTCGTCGTCGGCCCCGCCACCCGGCCCGCCAACCGCCGACGACGGGCGGTAGATGTGGTAGCCCGGCGGGGCGAGGCTCGGGTCGTCGTGCTGCGGGGAACTGGATTGGGCCGGTGCCGGCGAGGTGGGTGCGAGTCTCCCGGGCTCGTCCGCCGGCTCGTCCTCGGTCAGCTCGTCGTCGCCGAGCGGCCGGCCGGCCAGCTTCTCGCCGCGCAGCCGGGCAGCGGCCAGCACACCCCGGATCGCGGCCAGTACGCCGAACCCGGCGGCGACGGCGATGCCCATCCGACCGTTGAACGGCACCAGCCCGAGCCCGCCGCCGGCGACGAAGGCGAGCATCAGCACCGTCTCGGAGTGGGCGAAGGAACTGGCCCGCAACCGTTCCGGGATGCGCTCCTGGATCGAGGCGTCCACGGCCAGCTTCGCTATGCCGCTGACCAGCGCGGCGACCAGACAGAGCAGGGCGACCATCAGCAGCGAGAACTGGATGACGGCGAGCACCGCCACCCCGGCCACGATGATCATGCTGCTGGACTGGATGGCGGTCGGCCGGTGGATGCGCAGACGGGTGCCGATGGCGGTGGCCAGGAAGGTGCCGACCGCGAGCGCGCCGCCGACCACGCCCAACGCCCACTCGGCCCCCAGATCCCGGCCGAACACCACTGTGGTCAGGTCGCCCTTCTTGATCGCGAAGGCGAGGAAGAGCAGCAGGAAACCGTAGAGCCCGCGTAGCGTCGCGGCGCCGATCAGGGTGGCGATCACCAGCCGACCGGACGGTCGGCCCCGGCCCAGTGGCCGGTCGCCACGGCGGCGGCCCAACGCACGCAGTGGGCGGGGGACCCGTTCCGGTGGTTCCGAGTCGGCCTTCGGTGGCAGCCGCAGGGAGATCACCATGCCGACCAGGAAGATCACCGACGCGACCCGTAGCGGCCACTGCGGCCCGAACCAGAACGCGGCCAGCCCGATCGGCGCCACCAGCGCACCGGCGACCGTGCCGTAGACGCTGGCCCGGGCACCCACCTGGGACAGGCCGAGGCCCTCCGGCAACAACCGGGGCACCGCCGCGGAGCGGGCCACGCCGTACGCCCGGGAGAGCGCGAGCACCCCGAACGCGGCCGGATAGAGCCCGAAGCCGTGGATGTAGTCGGAGATCAACCAGGCCAGGAAGGCGCGGCCGAGCATCGTCGCGGCCAGGGCGTACCGCCGGCCGTGTCGGAAGTGATCCAGCAGCGGGCCCACTATCGGGGCGAGCATCGCGAACGGCACCATGGTCACCAGCAGGTAGAGCGCTACCTTGCTGCGGGCCTCGCCGAGCGGCACGTTGAAGAAGATCGTGCCGGCCAGACCGATGGCGATCAGGGTGTCACCGGCACAGGACAGCGCGTGCAGGTCGAACAGGCGAACCATGCCGACCTCGCCGCCGGCACCCCGGGCGCGGGCCCGACCGGCCCGGCGGGTCACCCAGCGGCCGCTGCCCACCGAACCGCGCAGCAGCAGACGGACGGCGCGAATGGCGGTGCCGACGGTCCGCCCGAGGACGGATCGCCCGGAGCGGGAGTACGACGGCATGTGCACCATCCTCGCCCATCTGATCCGGGTACGCCGCACCACCGCTGGGAAAGGTTCCCCGGGAGTCCCTGTCACCCCTGCGAGGCGCATGGGGAACAATGGTGAGGTGACCAGGCCCGCCTCCACCCGTGCCGCCCGTCTCGACCAGGTCTGCGCCGCCGCCGTCGAGGTGGCTCGCGCTGGCATCACCGAGGTGGACGCCGACGATGTCGGCGACCACCTGCAGGTTGTGGCCGAGGGTGATCGGTTGGTCACCCACTACTTCGAATGCCGCCTCGCCGGCTACCGCGGCTGGCGCTGGGCGGTCACCGTCACCCGGGTGCCGCGCAGCAAGACGGTGACCATCTGCGAGACGGTCCTGCTGCCCGGCCCGGACGCGCTGCTCGCGCCCGGCTGGCTGCCCTGGCAGGAGCGCCTCAAGCCGGGCGATCTGGGCCCGGGCGACCTGCTCCCGACCTCGCCCGACGACGATCGACTGGTCCCGGGTTACCTGCTGTCCGACGACCCGGCGGTCGAGGAGACGGCGTGGGAGTTGGGCCTCGGCCGCGCCCGCGTGCTCTCCCGGGAGGGCCGCATCGACACGGCGCAGCGCTGGTACGACGGTGACCACGGCCCCGCCGCGGCCATCTCGACCGCCGCTCCGGCCGCCGCCCGCTGCGGCACCTGCGGCTTCTACCTGCCGCTGGCCGGTGCGATGCGGCAGGCCTTCGGGGCGTGCGGCAACTTCTACGCTCCGGACGACGGCCGGGTGGTGAGCGCCGACCACGGTTGCGGCGCCCACTCCGAGACGTTGATCGAGGCGGCCGAGACCGCGGTCGACGAGCTGCCCACGGTGTACGACGACAGCGCGGTGGAGGCCATGTCGGTCAGCCGGGCGCTGGGCTCGGTGGAGGCGGCTGAGCCGGCGGAACCGTACGGGCACTCCTGATCGTCCGCGCCGGAGTGCTCCGGCGCGGTGGTCAGCTCACCTCGCGCGGCGGCGGCGTCGGTTGGCGTCGTGGCGCATCATCACGGCGAGGCCCGGAAAACCCCACAGGAAACCGGCGAGGCAGGTCCAGAGCCAGTTCTGGTGACCGTGGTCGGTGAGCCAGCCCCGGAAGAAGATCAGCAGGACCAACCCGGCCACCGCCCACGCGATCAACCCGGCGAGAGCGAACGGCACCATCGGCGGGTCCAGTGGTGCGGGTCGCGGTGGCTGCTCGTTCGGCATTCGGCAAGCGTACGGGATCTGCTTCCCCTGCCCGCCGATGATCTGGGACGATGCGCGCGACAACCGGAAGATCACCTGCGAGGTCTTGATGGCAGTAGCGCCGCCCGAGAACGGCACACCTCCCAACCCCGCTCATCCGCGTAACGGTTTCGACCGGTTCTTCGAGATTTCCGCCCGTGGCTCGACGCTGAGCCGTGAGGTACGCGGTGGCCTGGCGACCTTCTTCACGATGGCGTACATCGTGGTGCTCAACCCGCTGATCCTGGGCGGTGCCGTCGACGGTGACGGCAAGAGCCTCCCCATCCCCGCGCTGGCTGCCGCGACCGCGCTGGTCGCCGGCCTGATGACCATCCTGATGGGTGTGGTGGGCCGGTTCCCGCTGGCGCTCGCCGCCGGGCTGGGTGTCAACGCCCTGGTGGCGTACGAGATCGCTCCCGAGATGACCTGGGCCGACGCGATGGGCCTGGTGGTGATCGAGGGTCTGATCATCGCGGTGCTGGTGCTGACCGGTCTGCGGACCGCGGTGTTCCGCTCGGTGCCGACCCAGATGAAGACCGCGATCGGGGTCGGCATCGGCCTGTTCCTGACCATCATCGGCCTGGTGGACGCCGGCTTCGTCCGGCGCATCCCGGACGCGGCCAACACCACCGTTCCGGTCGGCCTGGGCATCGGCGGCAAGTTGGTGAGCTGGCCGATGCTGGTCTTCGTCGTCGGTCTGCTGATCACGCTGGTGCTGGTGGTCCGTCGGGTGAAGGGCGCGATCCTGATCGGCATCCTCGCCTCGACGGTGCTGGCGGTGATCGTGGAGGCGATCGGCAACATCGGTCCGTCGTTCGTCAACGGTCAGCCCAACCCGAAGGGTTGGTCGCTGAACGTGCCGGAGCTGCCGAAGACGGTGGTCGACCTGCCGGATCTGTCGTTGCTCGGCAAGTTCAACGTGCTCGACTCGTGGGGCCGGGCCGGTTGGCTGGTCGTGCTGATGTTCATCTTCACGCTGTTGATCACGGACTTCTTCGACACCATGGGCACGATGGTCGCTGTCGGCCAGGAGGGTGGCCTGCTCGACGAGCAGGGCACCCCGCCGAAGGCCAAGGAGATCCTGCTGGTCGACTCGATCGCCGCGGCGGCCGGCGGTGCGGCCAGCACCTCCAGCAACACGTCGTACATCGAGAGTGCCGCCGGTGTCGCGGAGGGTGCGCGGACCGGCGTGGCCAACCTGGTCACCGGCGTGCTCTTCCTGCTCGCGATGTTCCTGGCGCCGCTGGTCGTGATCGTGCCGTTCGAGGCGGCGTCGACGGCCCTGGTGGTGGTGGGTTTCCTGATGATGACCGCCGTGCGGACCATCGACTGGTCCGACTATGAGATCGCCATTCCGGCGTTCCTCACCATCGTGCTGATGCCGTTCACCTACTCGATCTCCAACGGGATCGGCGCTGGTCTGATCACCTTCGTGGTGGTCAAGCTGGCGCGGGGCAAGGCACGGGAGGTTCACCCGTTGCTGTACGGGGTGGCCGCGCTGTTCGTGCTGTACTTCCTGCGGGGGCCGATCGAGTCCCTGGTGCTCTGAGGCGCGTCCGGGCGGGGAGTCGGTCAGGATTCCCCGCCCGTACCATCTGAATCCCCTCGTGAGCCTGGTCATAACGGATGTCGTTAGCCATGCTCATTAGTTAAGCTAACTACTGTGACGGAGCGGACGGTGACGGCGAAACGCGTGCCACCGGCGCAGCTGGCTCCCCAGCTGCGTGATGCGATCACCCGACTCAACCGACGGGTCCGACAAGCCCGGCCGGTCGGCGACCTCACGGTCACCCAGGTCTCCGCGCTCACCAGCCTGCGGCTGGCGGGCGCGATGACCCCCCGGGAACTGGCCGACGTGGAGCGGGTGCAGCCACCGACGATGACCAAGATCGTCGGGAAGTTGGAGGACCGCGGCCTCGTGCGGCGGACACCCCATCCGACCGACGGGCGGCAGGTCATCCTCGCGGCGACCGAAGGAGGGCAGGCCGTGCTCGACCAGTTCGAGCGGGCCCGCGACGAGTGGCTGGCCCACCGGCTGGCAGCACTCGACGAGGACGAACGGGAGACCCTGCAGAGGGCCGCCGAGATTCTTCAGCAGCTCGCTCGCGCCTGAGACGCACCCGCGCCACCGGGTCCGTGCCGTCACCTGTCGATGACGTGTACGTCCTGAAGGAGGCGCACCAAGAGTGCAGGCAAAGCTGAGCACGATGTTCCAGTCCCTACAGGTCCGCAACTACCGCCTCTTCGCATCCGGGCAGCTGATCAAGCTGATCGGCGTCTGGATGATGTTCATCGCCCAGGACTGGCTCGTCCTCGACCTCTCCAACAACTCGGCGACCGCGCTCGGCGTGGTCACCGCCTGCCAGTTCACCCCGGTGCTCCTGCTCACCCTGCTCTCCGGCCGACTCGCCGACCGGTACGACAAGCGGGTGCTGCTCTTCGTCGCCAATGCCTTCTGGAGCCTGCTGGCGCTCGGCATGTCCCTGCTGGTCCTCACCGACCTTGTTCAGCTCTGGCACGTGTTCGCCTTCGCCGCGCTGCTCGGCACCGCCAACGCCGTGGAGACCCCGGTGCGTCAGGCGTTCGTCTCCGAACTCGTCGGCACGCCCCTGCTGCCCAACGCGCTGTCGCTCAACGCCGCCGTGTTCAACTCCGCCCGGATCGTGGGCCCGGCCGTCGCCGGTCTGGCCATCGCCGCCTTCAACGTGGGCCCGGTCTTCCTCTTCACCGCGCTCAGTTCGATCGCGCCGCTGGTCAACGTGGTTCGGATGCGTACGTCCGAGCTGCACCGCGACGCCCTGCTTCCGCGCGACGAGCGGGCGTCCGCGAAGGTGGTCGACGGTCTGCGGTACGTGTGGCGCCGCCCCGACCTGCTGCTGCCGATGGCTGTCATGTCGGTGATCGGCATGTCGCTGTTCAACTTCCAGCTCACGCTGGCCGCGTTGGCCAAGACGGTCTTCCACACCGGGGCCGCGTCCTTCGGCCTGTTCAGCACCGCCCTGGCCGTCGGCGCACTCGGTGGCGCGCTCAGCGGCACCGGTCGGCGTAGTCGCCCGTCGGTCTGGCTGGTGCTGGGCGCGGCGATCGCCTGCGCCAGCTTCGGCACCCTGGTCGGGCTCGCCTCGGCGTACTGGTTGGTCGTGACGCTGCTGGTGCCGACCGGCTTCTTCATGGTCTTCTTCGCCCAGGCTGCCAACCAGCGGGTCCAGCTGGGTGTGGACGCGGCCTTCCGGGGGCGGGTGATGGCCCTGTGGGTGCTGGTGTTCCTGGGGACCAACCCGGTCGGCGCGCCGCTGATCGGCTGGGTCGCGGAGCACTTCGGTGCCGGTGCCAGCATCTGGATGGGCGGGCTCATCTCGCTCGCCGCCGCGCTGCTCGCCCTCACCTGGCAGCTGCGTCACTCCGGTGCCCGGCTGCGCTTCCGGGTGCTGCCGATGCCCCGTTTCTACGTCACCTCGACCGACTGCTGAGGTTTAGGGCGTGGTCCGGCCGCGTCCGGATGCGCGGATCGCGCGGATGCGGCCAAACCGCTGGCGGGGTGGCACGGTGGGGCTTAGCGTCGATACGTGGAGGTTGGACGCGCGCTGATGCTGGCCCTGGCGTTCCTTGCCGTGGCCATTCTGCCGGCGGCCTTCGCCCTGCTCTTCTGCTATGACGAGATCGTCGACCGGGTGGTCTGCGGCTGGTCCGAGTGGCGTGACCGCCGGCGGGAGAAGCGCACGATCGCCCGTCTCGACCGGGCCGTCGAGGCCGACGCGTTGACCCGGGACATCGACCTCAGCGAGTTCGACAGCGCTGACCGTCGGCCGCTGGAGCAGCTCGCCGCCGACCTGCGCCGGCTCGGCGGTCAGCGGATCGGCGGCACCGGCCGATCGATGGTCTGGCACAGCGCGCTGCTCCAGGCGTACGACGACCGGCTTCGCCTCGCCTGCCGTGCGCTCGGCGTCACCGAGCACCTCGCCGAGTTGGAGGGCGTCGACCAGGAGATCGAGCGGGTCCGGGTGGAGGGCGTGCTGCACGCCGCCGGGCTGGCTCTTCCGGCGGCCCGGGCCGGGCTCTGGCAGCGGCACCGCTGAACGGCCGCATGCTGTGCGACCGTTTCGGCCGCACCTGACCGTCGCCCGGCCCGGTGACCGGATGGACCCGGCCGACGTCGAGGCCGACCGGGCCAGCCTGGACGGGTACGAAGGGCCATCGTGGCCGGCGTCGAAGCTGCTGCTGGTGCGCAGCCACCTCGGCGACGGCCGACCGCGCTACGAGCGGATCGCCGCTTGGTCGCTGTGACCCGGCGGCATGTGGCTGGTCGCTGTGGAATGCCCGCTGCGGAGAACCTCGCGGGCCTGTTCGGCGGCGCGGGTGATGCTCTCGCTGATGAAATCGAGGAAGCGGGCGATGTTCTCCAGTCGGGCGGCGGCGGGGGTGTGCGCGCCGAGGAGAACGACACCCTGGCGTGCGGTCGCGACGAGATGGTCGTTGGCCCGGGCACTGGCGATCGTCGCCTGGTAGAAGAGGTCGTCGTCGACGACGTAGCGGTCGCGACGGCGTTCGTCGCGTTCGCGGCGGACGAGGCTCTGGCTCTCCAGGAAGGTGATCGCCTTGGAGATCGACGCCGGGCTGACCTGGAGGCGCCGGGCGAGTTCAGACGCGGTGAGGCTGCCTGAGTCGGTGAGGAACAGGTTGGTCAACACTCGGGCCCCCATCTTGTTCAGACCGGAGGCCATGAGGACGGTGGTGAACGCCTCCTCGTAGTCGGCCACGGCCTGGGTGTCGCGTCCGTCCTGTCGCGGGGCCGCCTCGGCACCACGGGAAGGGGCGGGCCTGCGCCGGTGGGCGCGGCGCTCGGTCGCGTGATGGGCCAGATCGGCGCGGTAGCCGGTGGGGCCGCCGTTGCGCATCACCTCGCGCGTGACCGTCGAGGTGGGACGGTCGAGGCGTCGGGCGATCTCGGCGTAGGGGAGGCTGTCGGCCAGCCCCAGCGCGATCTGTTGGCGTTCCTGCTGGGTGAGCCTGCCTCCCGGCATCGCGATCTCCCTCATGGTCCCCGTAGGGCGGCGCCCCTCGACGTGCGCCACCATAGCGTTAACCCGCACGTCAATGCAACGGCGACGTGAAATAGCGTTGCATTAGATTCAAGGCGGTTGCAACAATCTCACCAACCTGAGCTGCCCAAATACCCTTGGGCTGCAACAAGGCTGTTGCAAAAAGTGGAAAGCAACGTAGCGTTTCCCATATCAGAAACAAGCACCAACCTGGGAGAGCGCGATGCAGACGTTCGACACACCCGCCCCCGTCTCCGCCGTCCTGGACATCCCCGCCGGACGCATCCAGCTCATCGCCGCGGACCGCGCCGACACCACCGTCGAGGTTCTCCCGGCCGACCCCGCCAAGAGCAGCGACACGAGGGCCGCCGAGCAGACCACCGTTGCCTACGCCGACGGCGTCCTGCGCATCACGACCGCACGTCCCATCAACAAGCTCTTCGGCCCCTCCGGCTCTCTGGAGGTCACCGTCCGGGTGCCCGCAGGCTCCCACGTCGAGGCCAGGGCCGCCAGCGCCGAACTTCGGGGCGTCGGCCGCCTCGGCGACGTCGCCTTCGACGGGGCGTACCGGCAAATCAAGATTGACGAAGCAGCGAGTGTCCGCCTCACCGCGATCGACGGCGACGTCGAGATCGGCCGGCTCAACGGCCCCGCCGAGATCAGCACCGCGCGGGGTGACATCAGGGTCGCCGAGGCCATGCGCGGCCGGGTCGTCCTCCGTACCCAGTCCGGCGACATCTCGGTCGCGGCGGCGGCTGGCGTCTCGGCCGCCCTGGACGCCGGCACCGGCCACGGCCGCGTCAGCAACGCCCTCAAGAACGACGGCACCGTCGAGCTCGACATCCACGCCAGCACCCTGCAGGGCGATATCAACGCCCGCAGCCTCTGAAAAGGACGGATCGCGATGACGAACAACAACACGTCCTCGACCAGTTCGGCATGGACCGGCATGGTGCCGGTCGACGACACGGCCCTGGCCGTCACCGACACCGGCGGCCCCGGCATCCCGGTGGTCTACCTCAACGGCCAGTTCGCCACCCAGGGCTACTGGCGGCGGGTCATCGCCGAGCTGGGTACCGAATTCCGGCACATCACCTACGACGAGCGGGCCCGCGGCAGGAAGTCGAAGCGTTCAGCCGACTACTCGTTCGAGGCGGCCGTCCGCGACGTCGACGCCGTTCTCGCCGCCCGGGGGGTGGCCCGGGCGGTGCCGGTGGGCTGGTCCTACGGGGCGGTGGTCGGGGCGCACTGGGCCAACCGGAACCCGGAGCGGGCCCTGGGCGCGGTCCTGGTCGACGGCGCCTTCCCACACGACTGGCTCGACGAGGCCATGGCGCAGCGGATCCGCAAGATGTTCCGACGGATGAACCTGTTCATGCCGCTGCTGCGCCCGACCGGCCTGACCCCGCGGATGAACGCCGACCAGATGGCGGACAGCAACATCGAACTCGGCGAACTCTCCCGCGAGCGCGAACTGGGCCCGGTGCTGGACGCCATCAGCGTCCCGGTGCGGTACGTGGTCGCCTCGGGAACGTCCCTCGGCAGTCGTGGGAACGAACAGGAGCAGATCCGCACCAGCCTCGACGCGGTGACCGTCCGCAACCCGCACATCACCATCGGGGCAAAGGTCGCCAGTAACCACGGGGCGATCCTCAAGAAGGACTTCCGCGCTGTCGCCGAGGCCGTGCGCGGGGTCGCCACCCCTCATCGCGAAGGCGTCGGAGACATTCGGTGAGGTCCGAACGCCCGCGCTGACGGGTGACGCACTGTCACCCGTCAACGCGGAAGCGTCAGGAGGACTCGCGGGCGGCCGGGCCGCTGCCGAAGAGCACGTCGTCCCAGCTCGGCAGCCGCTTGCGTGGCTTGCCGTTGGCGTCGGTGGACTCGCCGCCGGCGGCCGCCGCAGCGCCCGTCCGGCGGGGCCGCAGCACCGCCAGCGACGGCACGGCCGGCACCTCCTTGGGCGCGTCCGAATCGTCGTCGAAGGCCGAGCCCTGACCACCGCCGAGTAGCGCGGCCGCACCTCCACCGACCGGCCGCTGCCGGGGCGCGTCCGACCCGGCAAGGGCAGCCGGGGTACGCGGCTCCAGCCCGCGACCCGACGAACCGCCGAGCGGACGGTCCAGGGAGGCGAGCAGCGCGTCGCGACCGGCCCGGATCGGATCACGGCCAGGGCGCGGGTGCTCGGACGCCGCCGGCAACCCGTGCCCACCACGGCTCGGCTCACCACGCGACGGACCCGGCAGGGCATGCCCGCCCCGCTCCGGTGCCGGCTCCTGGCCGAGGATCGGCGTGGGCCGCTCGGCGCACAGGTACTGCGCCATGTCGTCGTGCGGCGTGACCACCTGCCGGGCCTTGTCCATGTCCCAGATGGCCTGCGCGGTGGCCTTGCCCGACGGCCAGGTGGCGATGATCCGCCAGGTGCCGTCGTCACGCCGGTACGCGTCCCAGGAGATCTTTTCGGTGTCGATGCCGTGCTGGCTCAACCGGCCGTTGACCACCTCGGCGAGCGGGGTGGGCTTCTCCGCGCCCTTGAGTCGGGTGCGCCGGGCGTGCTGGGCGAGCATCGCCCGCTCCTGCAACACCGGGCCGGCATAGCGCAGCACCCGGTCGACCGGCACCCCGGCGATCCGGGCGACGTCTTCCGCGGACTCACCGGAGCGGATGCGGGCCTGGATGTCCCGAGGGGACAGTGAGGGAACCGGGTCGACGGTGCTCGGTGCTACCGCGAGCGGTGGGGCACCCGGCTCCGGGTGCATCACACCGGCGATGCGTTCGTCGATCGGCAGGGCGAGGAGGCGCCCAACCTCGTCGGCGAGCACCAGCGCCTGGCCGTCCTCGGAGAGGGCGACGAAGCGTACTGGGCGCATAACGTTGCCTCCGTCCCGCTTCGCTGGCCGCACACCACGAGTCGGCCACCCAGGCGTCTCGGACCACCGTACGCGCATCTGTCTCGGGGTGGGGGAAGCGACACCCCGCATGTCGTGACTGAGCTGCGGCGATGATCACGGTCGGTGTCCGTGGAGGCCCCCACGGACACCGACCGTGACGAACCTCAGAGTCGCTCGACCACGTAGTCGATGGACGCGGTCAGCGCCTCGACATCGGCCGGCTCGACGGCCGGGAACAGCGCCACCCGCAACTGGTTGCGACCGAGCTTGCGGTAGGGCTCGGTGTCGACGATGCCGTTGGCGCGCAGCGCCTTGGCGATCGCCGTGGCGTCCACCCCGTCGGCGAAGTCGATGGTGGCGACCACGTTGGAGCGCAGCGCCGGGTCGGTGACGAACGGGGTGGCCACGCTGGACCGCTCGGCCCAGCCGTAGACCGCGGCCGCGCTCTCGGCGGTGCGCTTCGCCGCCCAGGCCAGACCGCCCTGCACGTTCATCCAGTCGGTCTGCTCGGCGGCCAGGAAGATGGTGGCCAGCGCCGGGGTGTTGTAGGTCTGCTCCAGCCGCGAGTTGTCGATCGCGGTGACCAGGTCGAGGAAGGCGGGGATGTAGCGCCCGGACGCCTTGATCTCGGCGGCCCGGTCCAGTGCGGCCGGGGACATCAGGGCCAGCCAGAGACCACCGTCGGAGCCGAAGCACTTCTGCGGAGCGAAGTAGTAGACGTCGGTCTCGCCGACGTTGACCTCCAGGCCACCCGCGCCGGAGGTCGCGTCGACCAGCAGCAGGGCGCCCTCGTCGGCCCCGGCCACCCGGCTGATCGGAACGGCCACACCTGTCGAGGTCTCGTTCTGCGGCGTCGCGTACGCGTCCACGCCGGACTCGGCGACCAGGGTCGGGGCGCTGCCCGCGTCGGCCTTGCGGACGGTCGGCTCACCCAGGAACGGGGCGTCCTTGACCGACTTGGCGAACTTGGCGCCGAACTCGCCGAAGCTGGCGAACTGGGCCCGGTCGCGGATCAGGCCGAAGGTGGCGACCTCCCAGAACGCGGTGGTGCCACCGTTGCCGATCACCACCTCGTAGCCCTCGGGCAGCGAGAAGAACTCGGCGATGCCGGAGCGCAGCCGGGCCACCTGGTCACGGACCGTCTTCTGCCGGTGCGAAGTGCCAAGGTAGGTGGTCGCGACCTCGGCGAGAGCGGACACCGCCGCCGGGCGGACCTTGGACGGGCCGCAGCCGAAGCGTCCGTCGGCGGGCTTGATCTCATCGGGAATCCGGATGATCGGTGCGTCAGCCACGGTCTTGAAGATCCTTCCGCAAGGGCGAGGGCGGGCCCGGCGACACTGCCGGCCCTCATCCTCGCACCCGGACCGGACGCCGATGGGCGGGGTCCCGGCGGTCGGCCTGAGTCCTTCGCCACAGTCGGCACGGGCAGCCGCAGAAAAGGGCCCCTCCCCGACGCCCGGCGTCGGAGAAGGGCCCTTACCTACCGCTCAGACGCCGTGCGGAATGGCCGCCCAGCCCTCGACGTCGGACGGCTTGCGGGTCTCCGGGCCGACGTAGCGGGCGGACGGGCGGACCAGCCGCTGGAGGCGCTTCTGCTCCAGGATGTGCGCGCTCCAGCCGCCCATCCGGGCACAGGTGAACATCGAGGTGAACATGTGCGCCGGCACCTCGGCGAAGTCCAGCACCACGGCCGACCAGAACTCGACGTTGGTGGCCAGCACCCGGTCCGGGCGGCGGGCCTGAAGCTCGGCGAGGGCGGCCTTCTCCAGCGCCTCGGCGATCTCGAAGCGTGGCGCGCCCAGCTCCTTGGCCGTGCGCCGGAGCACCCGGGCGCGCGGGTCCTCGGCACGGTAGACACGGTGGCCGAAGCCCATCAACCGCTCGCCGCGGTCCAGGACGCCCTTGACGTAGCCCTCCGCGTCGCCGCTGCGCTCCACCGCCTCCAGCATGCTGAGCACCCGGGACGGGGCGCCGCCGTGCAGCGGGCCGGAGAGGGCGCCGATGCCGGAGGAGATGCAGGCAGCCGCGTCCGCCCCGGTGGAGGCGACGATGCGAGCGGTGAAGGTGGACGCGTTCAGGCCGTGCTCGGCGGCCGAGATGAAGTACGCGTCGACGGCCTTGACGTGCCGCGGGTCGGGCTCGCCGCGCCAGCGCTTCATGAACCGCTCGACGATGGTCTGCGCCTTGTCGATCTCCTTCTGCGGCACCGCCGGCAGGCCGAGGCCGCGAGCGGACTGGGCGACGAACGAGAGCGCGGTCACCGAGACCCGGGCGAGATCCTCACGGGCCTGCTCGTCGGAGATGTCCAGCAGTTGGTCGAGGCCCCAGTACGGGGCCAGCATGGCGACCGCGGACTGCACGTCGACGCGGATGTCACCGGAGTGCACCGGCACCGGGAACGGCTCCGCCGGCGGCAGGCCCGGCCCGAACCGGCCGTCGACCAGCAGCGCCCAGACGTTACCGAACGACACCTGGCCGATCAGATCCTCGATGTCGACTCCGCGATAGCGCAGCGCGCCGCCCTCACGGTCAGGTTCGGCGATCTCGGTCTCGAAGGCGACGACGCCCTCCAGCCCGGGTTTGAAATCGGCCATGTCGCTCTCCTGGATCTGGTCGGTGCGCCCGATCGCTCATCCGGCCCGATCGGCCGAGCGCCTTAGGCAACCCTCAGGGATGTGTTCGGAACATACTGCCTGCTGAGTAAGGGATACGCGACCCGCTGCGACTGTGCTGCACGCGACATCCCCGGACGCGCATTCTCCGCTCCGCTCAGTGAGACTGGGCAGGGTGCGCTGGCCAGCGCGGGAGGGTGCTGGCGGGGCCCCCGAGAAGGAGTGGGGACGTGACGGGTGACACACCCGCCCCGGCCGCGATGCGTAACGAGTACGCCGCGGACCTGGGCCTGACCGAAGCTGACCTGGCCGTCGACTGGCACACCCAGTTCGACAGCTGGTTCGCCGACGCGGTGGCCTTCGGGCTGCCCGAACCGAACGCCATGGTGGTGGGCACCGCCGACTCGGCCGGCCGGCCGAGCGGGCGGACGGTGCTGCTGAAGGGGTACGACCCGGAGGGCTTCGTCTTCTACACCAACCACCTGTCGCGCAAGGGCGTCGAGGCGACCGCCAACCCGTACGCCAGCCTGGTCTTTCCGTGGTTTCCCATGCAGCGTCAGGTGGTGGTCGCCGGGCGGGTCGCGCACATCGACCGCGCGACGAGCGAGGCGTACTTCGCCAGTCGACCGCGTGGCTCCCAACTGGGTGCCTGGGCCAGCCCGCAGTCGCAGGTCGTGTCGGGCCGGGCGGTGCTGGAGGATCGGTACCGGGAGGCGGCCGAGCGGTTCGCCGGTCGGGCCGACATCCCCACCCCGTCGCACTGGGGTGGGCTGCGGGTCCAACCCGAGTCGGTGGAGTTCTGGCAGGGTCGGGCCGGCCGGCTGCACGACCGGCTCCGCTTCCGTCGCCTCGACGAGGGTGGCTGGATCGTCGAGCGGTTGGCGCCGTGACGGGGGTGCAGGAGACCCGGCCGCGCGCAGCGCGCCGCTGGGCGATCGACGTGCGTCCGCTGCGGGTTCCGGCGTACCGGCGGCTCTGGCTCGGCAACACGGTGGCGATGTTCGGCTTCCAGTTCACCGCCGTCGCGGTGCCGGTGGAGATGTACGCCCTGACCCGGGACTCGTTCTGGGTGGGCCTGCTGGGGGTTGCTGCCTTCGTACCGTTGCTGGTCTTCGGGCTCTGGGGCGGCGCGGTCGCCGACGCCCGCGACCGACGTGCGGTGCTGCTCGGTGGCTCATTGTTGCTTTGGGCATCCACCCTCGGCCTGCTGGTCCAGGCGCTGTTGAACGTGGGCAGCCCGGTGCTGCTGCTGGCGTTGATGGCGGTGCAGTCGGTGGCCTTCGCGATCAGCTCGCCGGCCCGCAGCGCCATGCTGCCCCGGCTGGTGCCGGAAGACCTGGTGGTGTCCGCGTCCACACTGAACTACACGACCTTCACCGCCGCCTCGGTCGCCGGCCCGCTCGCCGCCGGCCTGATCCTCGCCGCCTCGCCGGACACCACGGTGGTCCTCCCGATCGCGTACGGGCTGGACGCGGTGCTGTTCACCGCGATGCTCTGGGCCGCGCTACGGCTGCCCTCGCTCCCGCCCGAGCCCACCGCCGACGGCCAGGCCCGGCGGGCCGGTCTGGCCAGCGTCATCGACGGATTTCGCTACCTGGCCACCACCCCGGTCCTGCTGCTGTCCTTCGGGGTGGACCTGATCGCGATGATCCTGGCCATGCCACGGGCGCTCTTCCCGGAGATCGCCCACGAGCGGTTCGGCGGCGGTGGCGCGGTCGGCCTGCTCTACAGCGCCATCGCGATCGGCTCGATGATCGGTGGGCTGACCTCCGGCTGGATCGGTCGGATCCGCCGGCAGGGGCTCGGCCTGGTGCTCGCGGTGGTCGGCTGGGGCCTGGCGATCGCGGCGGCGGGGTTGGCCCACCAGCTCTGGCTGATTGTCGTGCTGCTCGCCGTGGCCGGCGCCGCCGACCTGATCAGCGCGGTGCTGCGCCAGTCGATGTTGTTGGTCTACGCACCGGACCGGATGCGCGGCCGACTCCAGGGCGTCAACACGGTCGTGGTGGCCGGTGGCCCACGCCTGGGCGACCTGCGCGCCGGCACCATGGCCGCCGGGTTCGGTGGCGGGGTGGCCTGGGTGGCCGGTGGGCTCGCCTCCGCGGTGCTCGTGGTGGTGCTCGCTGTCGCGTTCCCGGCGCTGCTGCGCTACCGGGCGGCGACGGCGTCGAGCGACGACAGGGCCTGACCGGTTAGGGTCGCCGGCATGGAAAGCCCCGATCAGCGCCCGTTCTCCGGCGCCCAGTGGACCATCGCCGCCGCCGGCCACGAGGCTGTCATCGTGGAGGTCGGCGGTGGGCTCCGGACGTACCGGCACGACGGTGTCGACCTGGTCGACGGGTACCAGACCGACGAGGTCTGCCCCGGTTGCACCGGGCAGGTGCTGGCGCCCTGGCCGAACCGGATCCGCGATGGTCGCTACTCGTTCGGCGGGCGGGCGCACCAGCTCGCACTGACCGAGCCGGAGCGGCACGTGGCCATCCACGGGCTGGTCAACTGGGTGCCGTGGCAGTTGTTGGAGCAGTCGGCGGACGCGGTGACGGTCGGCTACGACCTGCCGCCGCAGCTCGGCTACCCGTGGCCGCTGCGGCTGCGCAGCCGGTGGAGCGTCGACGCGGACGGGCTACGCGTCGAGCACGAGGTGACCAACATCGGCGCGGAGCTGGCCCCGTTCGGCTTCTCCGTGCACCCGTACCTGCAACTGCCGGGCGTGGCGGTGGACGACCTGGTGCTGCGGCTGCCCACCCGCAGTCGGGTGCTGGTGGACGGTCGGCTGCTGCCGGTGGGGGTCACCCCGGTAACCGGCACCGAGTACGACTGGACCAGCCCTCGCCGGATCGGCGCGGCCGTGCTGGACTCCTGCTTCGGTGAGGTGATCCGGGACGCCGACGGCGGTTCGTCGGTGAGCCTCTCCGCGCCGGACGGTTCGACCGGGGTGAGCATCTGGGCGGATGCCGAGTTCGGTTGGTGGCAGGTGTTCACCGGGGATGCCCTCACCGGCGAGCGGCACCGCCGCTCGGTGGCGATCGAGCCGATGACCTGCCCACCGGACGCGTTCCGGTCGGGCAAGGATCTGCTCACGCTCAAGCCCGGCACGACCTGGCGAGGTGCCTGGGGCATCCGCCCCGGCGCCTGATGGAGTTCGCCGAGGTCGTCCGCCGTCGGCGGATGGTGCGCAACTACGACCCGGACCGTCCGGTCCCGCCCGACGTGGTGGACCGGTTGCTCGACCACGCGGTCCGCGCGCCGTCGGCCGGCTTCGCCCAGGGTTGGGGCTTCCTGGTGTTGGAGGAGCTGGCCGATCGGGACCGGTTCTGGACTGCCACCACCCCCGACGGGGGTGGGCGGGAGCGTTGGCTCGCGGGCATGCGCCGAGCACCCCTGATCGTGGTGCCGCACGCCAACGAGTCGGCCTACCTGCGGCGGTACGCGGAACCGGACAAGGGCTGGACGGATCAGTCCACGGACCGGTGGCCGGTGCCGTACTGGCACGTGGACGCCGGCTTCGCGGCGTTGCTGATGCTGCTCACCGCCGTGGACGAGGGACTGGGGGCATGCTTCTTCGGCATTCCGCCGCAGCGGCTCACCGCCTACCGGGACGCGTTCGGCGTGCCGGCGGAGTATCAACCCATCGGTGCCGTCACAATCGGTTACCGGGCGGCTGACCATCGGTCACCGTCGTTGCGCCGTGGCCGTCGCCCGATGGACGAGGTCGTACGGCGCGGCCGGTGGAACTGAGGCGGACGTCCCGTTCGTCCGGTTGAGGATCGGACGAGCGATAGCGAAACTGACATCAGGGAGCAGAACGCAGCGTGCGCTGGGCGGCTAGGCTGGCACGGTCATCGGTGCCGCGCCGCGCGGTGCCCGCCGCGGCCCGGCTCGGCGCCGTCGGTCGGCCCGGCCACGGGGAGGGGAGCGTGCCGTCGTGATCTTCAGAGCGGTCCGGGACGGGCGTCCCTATCCGGAGCACAATCTGACGCTCAAGCAGTGGGCGGAGATCCCGCCGCGGCCACTGCGCCTGGATCAGATGATCACCACCAAGCGTGAGCTGGCGCTGGACAAGCTCCTCGCTGAGGATTCCACCTTCTACGGTGACCTCTTCCCGCACGTCGTGCAGTGGAACGGCGGGCTCTACCTGGAGGACGGGCTGCACCGGGCGCTGCGCGCCGCCCTCCAGCAGCGCAACCAGATCCACGCGCGGGTGCTGGTGCTCTCCGAGCCCATCGAGTGACGAGCCCTTCTTCCGCGCGCTGAACCTTCGTTAGGGTGGCGTCCATGACCGCTCCGCTGGACCTGCTCGACCTGGACCCGTCGCTCAGCGAAGAGGAGCGGCAGGTCCGTGACGTCGTCCGCCAACTCGTCGACGACCGGGTGCGGCCCCACGTCGCCGACTGGTACGAGGACGGCCGGGTGCCCGCCCGGGAGCTCGCCCGCGAGTTCGGCAAACTCGGCCTGCTCGGCATGCACCTGACCGGCTACGGCTGCGCCGGCACCTCCGCGGTCGCCTACGGGCTCGCCTGCCAGGAGCTGGAATCCGGCGACTCCGGCGTCCGCTCCCTGGTCTCCGTGCAGGGATCGCTCGCCATGTACGCCATCTGGCGCTACGGCAGCGAGGAGCAGAAGCAACGCTGGCTGCCGTCGATGGCCACCGGTGAGGCGATCGGCTGCTTCGGCCTGACCGAACCGGACCACGGCTCCGACCCCGCCTCGATGGCCACCCGGGCCCGCCGCGACGGCGACGACTGGGTGCTCACCGGCGGGAAGATGTGGATCACCAACGCGCCGATCGCGGACGTCGCGGTGATCTGGGCGCGCACCGACCAGGGCGTACGGGGTTTCGCCGTACCCATGGACACGCCCGGCGTCACGGCCCGGGAGATCCGCCGCAAGATGTCGCTGCGCGCGTCGGTGACCGGTGAGATCGTGCTCGACGACGTCCGGCTCCCGGCCGACGCCCAACTGCCCGAGGCGGTCGGGCTCAAGGCGCCGCTGAGCTGCCTCACCGAGGCCCGCTACGGCATCGTCTGGGGCGCGGTCGGCGCGGCCCGCGACTGCCTGGAAACCACACTGGCGTACGCGACCACCCGCACCCAGTTCGGTCGCCCACTGGCCGGCTTCCAGCTCACCCAGGCGAAGCTCGCCGACATGGCCGTCGAGCTGGTGAAGGGGCAGCTGCTCGCGCTGCACCTGGGTCGGCTCGCCGACGCTCAGCGGCTGCGGCCCGAGCAGGTCAGCGTGGGCAAACTGAACAACGTGCGGGAGGCACTGGCCATCGCCAGGCAGTGCCGCACGATCCTCGGCGCCAACGGCGTCTCCGGCGAATATCCGGTGATGCGGCACGCCAACAACCTGGAGAGCGTGCTGACCTACGAGGGCACCTCGGAGATCCACCAACTGGTCATCGGGCAGCGGCTCACCGGGCTCTCCGCGTTCGCCTGACCTGCTCGTTCGTCACTTCCTGGCGCTCGCCGCGCGACTGTCGTATCGGGGCCGTACCGTCATTGACAGACGACGTGTCTGACGAGGACGGTGAGCGTGATGGCCCGCGACGCTGGCAGCAACGAGCCCACGAGGGAGTTCCCCGGTTACCCGACCGGTGACGACCTCAAGGTGCGGTCGACAGCGACACCCGAGTGGACCGCGGACACCCCGGAGGGCCCCGACGACCCCGCCGGACCGGCTGGTCCCGGTGGTCCGACGACCGGTGGCGACGGCACCGGCGGCGGTGGCGGTGGAGCGGCCCGAGGTCTGCTCATGCTGCTCGGCGCCGCCGCGCTGGCCGTGGTCGTGCTACTCGGTATCCAGGCGACCGGCATCCTGCCGGAGTTCCGCAACCCGTTCGCCAAGGAGCAGACCGACCGCAGTCAGCCACCGCTGCTGAAGTCGATCCAGGACCTCAGCCGCTACGTGGCCGCCGAAGGCAACTTCCAGGTCGTGGTCGACACGCAGAACGACCGGCGCAACGTTCCGGACTTCCTACTCAACGAGCGCACCCTGTTCGTCGGTGCCGGCAGCGTCGAGGCCTACGTCGACTTCACCAAGATCGGTGAGGGTGCTGTCGTCCAGTCCGCCGACGGCAAGTCCGTCGAGATCAAGCTGCCCGCGCCGCAGTTCGGCGAGACCAACCTCGACATGGAGAAGAGCTACGTCTTCGCCGAGCAGCGCGGCCTGCTCAACCGACTCGGTGACCTGGTCGGCAACGACCCCAACCGGCAGCAGCAGGTCTACCAGCTCGCCGAGGACCGGATCACCGCCGCCGCCCGGGACAGCGGGCTCTCCGCCCGAGCCGAGGAGAACACCCGCAAGATGCTGGAGGGGCTGCTCCGCTCCCCCGGCTTCCACCAGGTCCCGATCACCTACACCGCCCCCTGACCTCCCCCACCCCCGTACGCCGAAGCGCCCGCCCCGCCCCCATCGGGGCGGGCGCTCCCGCATGCTGCCCCCGCAGCCGGCCCCGCGTTGCTGGTCCTGCGCGGCCCGTCCTGCGGCTGTCCCGCGCGGCCCGTCCTGCGGCTGGTCCTGCGGCTGGTCCTGCGTGGCTGGTTCCGTGCGACTGGTCCCGCGCGGCCCGTCCTGCGGCTGTCCCGCGCGGCCGGTCCCGGCGGCAGTCGGTCCTGCGGCTGTCCCGCGCGGCCGATCTCGCGCGGCTGGTCCTGCGTGGCGGGGCCCGGTGGCGGCTGCTCCCGTGAGGTTGGGTCCGCGCGGCTGCTCCCGTGGGGTTGGGTCCGCGCGGCTGGTCCCGGTGGCGGCTGGTCCCGCGCTGCTGGTCCTGCGTGGCTGGTTCCGCGCTGCTGGTCCTGCGTGGCTGGTTCCGCGCGACTGGGTCCCATCCGGCCGGTCCCGTGGCGGCTGATCCCGTGGCCCCAGCGCCCCCCGACGGAGATCGACCGCCGATTTGCCGCATTTGAGGTGCCGGCGCTGCCGCGATACAAGCAATCTTGGACAGTTTCCGTTAGCGCCTAACGGAAACTGTCCAAGATCTCTGCTTACGGGGGCGTGCGGGGCGAGATTAGTGTCCGGTGGAGGCGAGGTAGCGGTCCTCGTTCGGCATCAGCACCCACAGGATCAGGTAGACGATCACCTGTGTGCCGGGCAGCAGCAACGACAGCAGGAACAGCAGTCGGACCATTCCGGTCGACATGCCGAACCGCCGCCCGAGGCCGGCGCAGACACCGGCGATCATGCGCCCCTCGCGGGGTCGGACCAGTTTGCGACTCATCGTCGTACTCCCACTCTGCGGCGGTGCGCCGCGTCTGCAATCCACGGTAGAAACGGATGACCGCCTCGCCCTCGGTCCCGAGGAGGAGCGGCAACCTGTGGACCCGTAGGTGCTTTACCCGGGCAAGCCCCCGCTGACGCCTCCCGCGCCCGCCCCGCCGCTGCCCGCCCCGCCGCTGCCCGCCCCGCCGCTGCCCGCCCCGCCGCTGCCCGCCCCGCCGCTGCCCGCCCCGCCGCTGCCCGCCCCGCCGCTGCCCGCCCCGCCGCTGCCCGCCCCGCCGCTGCC